>CBFHYJ010000053.1:0-10819 GCA_965659945.1 Sedimenticolaceae bacterium
TAGGTTAAGAGTTATTCTTAAGTAAATTTTGATGTCCGATAATCCCAGACAAGCCTTCTCAGCACCCTCAGATCAGTGGATCGACCTGTATCAGATCGATCTCGATCAGCAGAACGCTGACCTGAATGTACTGAGTGATGACGAGCGACAACGGGCCGAGAAACATCGATCGAATCATTATGCCGTGATGCGTACCTTTATGCGGTCAATTTTAGGTCAGCTACTTAATCTAGCTCCATCTGAAGTGCCGATTTGGATTGAAGATGGCGGTAAGCCCTACTTGGCTGAGCGAAACTTTGAATTCAACCTGTCACACACCGGTCGTTACGGCCTAATTGCTATAAGCCAACTGCCTTTGGGGGTGGATATCGAACGTTTTCGCCCACAAGCCAACCGCTTGGCGATCGCTAAACGAATCATGCCTGAGGATGCCATTGCTCGAATTGAAGCTGCCGAGGATTCCGGTCGCGTCTTTTATGAAGAATGGACCCAACTTGAAGCACGTCACAAGTGCATCGGCATCGGCATCTTTGATCAACTCGATCCTGCCATTGAGCTTCAGCATGCCCAGCTTAAGTTACCCAGCGATCTAATGGGCTGTGTGGCCTGGCCACAACAAGCTTCAGCACCTAAATTGGCATATCATACGGTCACATAAGCCAAGGACATCATCGTCGGGCGATACGCGTTAAGGATAGAAACCCCTTCATGGACATACTCAGCGTCTTCATTCTTTCGGTTATTCAAGGTCTAACCGAATTCTTACCGATCTCTAGCTCTGGGCACCTCATCTTGGCGCCACATATCTTTGGCTTTGCCGATCAAGGCTTGAGCTTAGATGTGGCCGTTCACTTTGGATCGCTGATTGCCATCGTGGCTTACTTTTGGCGCGATGTAGTTGCTATTTTAAATGGCTGGTTCCGCGCCCTACCGCCAAGCGCACCAAGCAACCCTGAGGCACGTCTAGGTTGGGCAGTGATCGTCGGCGTAATCCCAGTGGTAATTGCAGGCCTACTGCTAAAAAGTATCATTGAAAGTCAGTTCCGTGAGCCTTGGATCATTGGTGCTGCCACCATTTTCTTTGGCTTGGTGTTATGGCAAGCGGATTGGAGCGCAAAGCGCGAACGCGACCTCACTAGCATCACTCTCAAAGACGCGATTATTGTTGGTCTTGCGCAAATTCTCGCTCTTATTCCAGGCACCTCTCGCTCCGGCATCACCATGACCGCAGGTTTATGGGTTGGTTTGACGCGTGAAGCTGCTTCTCGCTTCTCGTTCTTACTGGCGATCCCTACCGTGCTTGCCTCATCAGCACTGATCACCTTTGACCTGCTTGAAGCAACCGAAGCCGTCGATTGGAACGCGCTTGTTCTTGGCGTGGTGTTATCCGCGATCTCAGCCTATCTATGCATTCACTACTTCCTTAAGTTCATAGAACGCATTGGCATGTGGCCCTTTGTGCTGTATCGCTTGGCACTTGGCGCTTTTATCTTCTATCTCATCGCATAAGCAATGCGCCCGTTTGATTTACTTGAACAGCAAGCTGAACGCGCATCAACTCGCGTTGTGTTGAGACATAAAAATGATGCACTAACTTATCGAGAGCTCCTCGATTGCGTTAACCAAGCCTCACAACAACTCAGCAAGCTTGGCGTCACTAAAGGTGATCGCGTTGCGCTATATCTGCAGAAGAACATCGATCTAGTGGTATATCTATTAGCAGTCAATGCGATAGGTGCGGTATTCGTACCCATCAACCCCCTCCTCAAAATACCGCAGCTAAATCACATCCTTGGTGACACGCAAGCCAAACTACTGGTGACTCATTCACAACGTGTTGATATCAACGCAGCGGATATCGGCTTACTGCTTCAGGTCGATACGCAATCGATCAAACAAAAAGCTTATGCTGAAAGCTCACTCATCTCGCCAGACAATCTGTCTTGTCTTTTATATACCTCAGGAAGTACCGGCTTACCGAAAGGCGTGATGCTCAGCGATCGCAATCTCATTGCTGGCGCAGAAGCGGTTACCCATTATTTAAATAACACTTCAGATGATGTGTTACTTGGCGTCTTACCACTGAGTTTTGACTATGGTCTTAACCAACTGATCAGCAGCTTACTTGTCGGTGCCGAGCTGGTGTTATTCGACTATCTGTTACCTTGCGAGATCATCAAAGCCATCGACACTTACAAGGTAACAGGCGTTGCTGGCGTGCCACCGATCTGGCAACAACTCACTCGGTGCGATTGGTCTACAGGCGCCAAACAACATCTGCGGTATATAACCAACTCTGGTGGTCATCTTGCCGAGCCCGTCCAACAGATTTTGCATGAAGCTCTGCCATCCACTGACATTATCTTGATGTACGGCCTAACCGAAGCGTTTCGCTCAACCTACCTGCCCGCCGATTTACGACTCACTCATCCCGACAGCATGGGTATCGCGATTCCCGGCGCCACATTACGTGTGATTGATGCGCAAGGTAATGATTGCGCTGATGATCAAGCGGGTGAGCTTATTCACGCTGGCAATACCGTAGCTTTAGGTTATTGGAATCACACGGATCTAACTGAACAACGCTTTGGCAGTGGCAAGAATGGCATTCGCTATGTGCGCTCAGGCGATACGGTTAAACGCTCAGCCGATGGTCTGTTTACATTTATAGGTCGCGATGACGAGATGATGAAAGTCTCCGGCTATCGCATCAGTCCTCAAGAGATTGAGCTGCCCGCACTCGCATTGAAAGGTATTGAGCAAGCTGTTTGCTTTAACGCTGGCGAAAACATCATTCTGCTATATCAAGGCGATCTTTCTATGGACACACTTAAACAGCACCTTGCCCAAGAATTGCCGAATTACATACAGCCTAGCTTCATTGAGCAGCATCCGTCCTTACCGCTCAGCGCCAACGGCAAATTAGATCGCGCGCTCGCAAAATCACAGTATCCCTTGCGATAATCACGCCATGAGCGATATGCCCACACATTCAGCGATCACCCAATTCCCGATCAGCAATGATCAACTCATCATTGGGGGTAAGACGGTTACGCAACACCTGCAACAAGGGTTAAGCACGCCGTGTTATCTGTATGACGCTGCTGTTATTACAAATACGATTCGTACGTTACGCGAACATCTACCTGAAGACATCAAGCTACATTACGCCTTAAAAGCGAATCCACATGCTCAACTAGTGCAGTTTATGGCGCAGCATGTGGATGGCTTTGATATCGCCTCACAGGGCGAACTTCAACTCGCGCTGAAAACAAACATCAACCCGCAAGACATCAGCTTTGCAGGACCGGGAAAGCGAGATGAAGAATTGCTCGCTGCGATCGACGCTGGCATTCGCATCAATGTCGAATCGTTAGGTGAGCTTAATCGCATTGCATCACTTACTAAAGACCATCAACCACCGCGTCTTTCGATTCGCATCAATCCAGACTTTGATCTCAAAGGTTCAGGCATGGCGATGGGCGGCAGTGCCAAACCCTTTGGCATTGATAAAGACCAACTCGATGGTGTATTCCATGCAGCACAAGAACATAAGCTCGTTATCGATGGTCTACACATCTACGCCGGCTCGCAGTGTCTTTATGCGCAAGCTATCGTTGATGCACAAAAAGCTAGCCTAGATCTTGCGCTTGAACTGATCGACACCTTTAATCTTTGTCTTTCTGAGATCAATCTAGGCGGGGGCTTTGGTATTCCCTACTTCCCTGGCGAGCAACCCTTAGATATCAGCAAACTTGGTGAAGAACTCAGTGACGTCATTGATGACTTTGCCGCACTGCAGCCTAATGTAGATATCGTCATTGAGCTCGGTCGCTATTTGGTCGGTGAAGCCGGCGTGTATCTCACACGTATTCTCGATAGCAAAACCTCACGCAGTGAAACTTTCTGGATTTGCGATGGCGGCATGCATCATCACTTAGCGGCAAGCGGCAACCTCGGTCAGATCATTCGTAAAAACTACCCCGTGGTTAACCCATTGCATGTCAACCAAGGCGATCGAACTCAAGTCAGCATCACCGGTCCTCTCTGTACACCGTTAGACATACTTGCGGCTAAACATACTATCGGACAGGCGCAGGTTGACGATGTGATTGCGGTCATGCAATCAGGTGCTTACGGCGCTAGCGCCAGTCCCAAGGATTTTCTCTCACACCCACATGCCACTGAAGTCTTTATCGATGAGCG
Source organism: Sedimenticolaceae bacterium (assembly GCA_965659945.1). Lineage (GTDB taxonomy): Bacteria > Pseudomonadota > Gammaproteobacteria > Chromatiales > Chromatiaceae > VMDJ01. The sequence goes on from CBFHYJ010000053.1 coordinate 4,207, forward strand.
TGATGCATGAGCGAGCAAAGCCGCATTGAGCAATGTCTCGCGGATCCTGCCAACGGACCCTCGCTTCTTTTTTTCTCAGGTGGCTCAGCACTGGATAAAACCTCATCGCTGCTGACCAAATACACCCATAACAGCATCCACCTACTGACTCCATTCGACTCAGGTGGCAGCTCTGCAAAACTTCGCAAAGCCTTCAATATGCCAGCCGTTGGTGATTTGCGAGCACGCCTCATGGCGATTGCAGATGATTCATTAGAAGGCCATCCAGAGGCGGTAGCGCTTTTCCGTTACCGCCTACCCACCGATCAATCGCAAGCAACGCTTAAATCACTCGTTGAGCAACTACAATCATGTGAGCACCCCTTAGTTGAGGTCACCTCAAGCACCGTCAAACAATTGATTGAAAATAACCTACGAGCGTTCCTTGATCAGGCGCCTGATGACTTTGATTACCGTGGCGCTAGTATCGGCAACTTGGTGATCACTGGCGGATATCTCAATAATCAACACACCTTGATGCATGTCGTTGATCAAATCAGCGAGATTGTTAACGCACTTGGCATTGTGCGTACAACAAGCGATGATGACTTAGAGCTCATCGCTACACTGCTCGATGGCACTACAGTGAGCGGCCAACACAAGATCACCGCAAAAGAAACGCGCCCTTTAGATCAGAAGATAATCGACTTAGTACTTTCTGGGCCCAGCTCAACACTCGATGCAAAAAATCATGCCTTAATCAGTAATGCGGACCTGATTGTTTTTCCACCCGGTAGCTTCTTTTCAAGCGTGATCGCAAACCTACTGCCTAAGGGTGTAGGTAATGCGATACACGCCAGCAATAAATCCAAGGTGTTCATCCCCAATCTTGGCATTGACCCTGAGCTTCATGACACGAACTTGATCGAACAAATTGAACTGCTCAATCAAACCATTAACAAAGACCTGTCTGAGAACAAAGAAAGTAAAGCAATTGATATTGTGCTGACTGATAGCTCCCTACGATCCGATATCGACAAAGCCTTCACCGATTATTTGTCGGAAAAAAACATTCAACTGATTGATGCGGATCTGCGAGGTAGCCACAACGGCTTATACGATGAGAGAAAACTCATCGAAGCCTTAATTAAAATAGGTCTTAGGTAGTATTTCAAATAAACATTGCTAGCCGCACTGTCTATTGAATTAATAGGCTGCCATTTGAGTACGAAGCTCGCAAAGACGATCCAGATAGAAGGTATACATTGCGCGCTCATAGGCACAATCGCCTTCAAAGCCCATTTGCTTGATACGCTCTTCTAGATACATGGCCTCTTCATTGAGGTCTTTTCTCTGACCTTTGATGTCAGATTGATGTGATTTTAATGTCATCTTTAACTCTCCTGATCGGATACGAGCTATAAGCTAACTGAGTCAAATGACAATAAAATGACAAATTCTCAAATCAAAAGCCACACACCTAAGTATCTAACCTTAGTAAAAAATGTGTTTAGTTATCTGAACCAAACTCAGCTTTTACTTTTTCTAAGCTTATATGACGAACATCTTTACCCTTAACAAAGTAAACGATGTACTCGCAGATATTTTGTAAGCGATCGCCAATACGCTCTAAAGAACGAGCCGCCCACATAATATCGAGAATTCTCGGTATAGAACGCGGGTCTTCCATCATATAGGTCATTAATTGACGCATGATCGCCTCATACTCTTGGTCAATGCGTTTATCTTCAGATGCAACCTGTATTGCCTCATCGACATCCATTCGAGCAAAAGCATTTAAAACTCGGTGAAGATTTTCACGAACCATGCCACCGAGATGCTCTATACGAAGATACAAACTAGAACTCGCATCACCTTTGGAATTAGCGATAGCCATTTTTGCTACACGCTTTACCTCATCACCAATACGTTCAAGGTCTGTAGTGGTGCGAATTACTGTTTGAACCAAACGTAAGTCAATTGCAGTTGGCGCTCTTAATGCAAAAATTCGAGTGCATCCTTCATCAATTTCGACATCCAAGCGATTGATGTCGGCATCTTTAGCCACAACATCCTCGGCCAATCGGACATCAGAATTCTTTAAAGAAGAAATTGCATCATCTAATTGCTTTTCAACTAGACCGCCCATTTCGGCAACCTTACTTCGCACCATTTCAATATCAGCATTAAATTGCTGAGACGTATGCTTTGACATTGATTCCATTCTCATCGCTTCAACCCTCTGCGGTTATTTTTAAATTTGGCTCATAAACGGCCAATGATTTAGGAAAGATACAACTAAACTGACTTCCTTTTCCAACTTCACTATCAACCTCTAGTTTACCGCCATGTTGATCAATGATCGAATTAACAATGGCCAGACCCAAGCCCGTTCCACCTTTTTCTCGCGATCTTGCTGTGTCGACACGGTAAAAACGCTCTGTTATACGAGACAAATGTTGACGAGCAATTCCATCGCCTGAATCAGTCACGCTAAGTGACAACCCCCGCGGGAGCATCTGCCAAGCAATAGTAATTAATGTATCGTCGCCTGAATACTTAATCGCATTTGTGACCAGGTTACTTAAGGCACTATAAATCTGTTTACCATCTCCAATGAGCTGTGCTTCGGTCAAACAAGCCACTTTAATTTCATGATGCGTTGTCATCGAACGCGCTTCAGCAGCAACCCTTTCACATAATCCTGAAATATTAATAGGCTCTTGAACCTCAGGCTCAGCGCCATCCAATTTAGCCAATGTCAATAGGTCTTCGATAATATGGCGCATACGCAGCACCTGCTGCTCCATGAGCTGGATAGGCCGCTCCCACTTCTCTGGCACCTCACCAGAATCGATCAAGTTCTCAACATAGCCATTCACCACGGTAAGCGGTGTTCTTAACTCATGGGATACGTTAGCCACGAAATCCCTGCGTGATTGTTCAGCTCTGATTCGAGCAGATATATCTTGTGCCAACAACACCATCTGGTCAAAGCCATAGCCTGCTACGCGAATCAGCAACTTTCGGTCAAGGGTACCGGGCTTTGTGATTTGAAGGTCCTGACTAAAATCTTTTTTACGCAAGTATGTCGTCAACTCAGGAGATCGAAAAAGATTAACGAAAGTCTGACCTATATCTTTTTCTGGAACCAAACCCAAAAGGCGTTCAGCTTCTTGGTTAAACCAACGAATTTCTCCATCTGTACCAATAGCCACAGCCGCATCTGGTAGCGCCATAGCTGGTGCTTGATACTGCGCCACTGAACTTAATAATTGCTGTTCTCGCTTTTCACAGCGCTTCTTGTAGCGAGATATCTTTGCGTAAACGGCACCCCATAGACCAAATTCATCCGGTATCTCATAGACTTCAGGGTTTTCTAACCATCGATTAACGCGAACCAATTGACGTAGGAGGTAAGCAACATAGCCAAAGAGTGCGACCCAAAGCCCTATTTTAGGGAAGCCAAAAAGAACTCCGAGCAGCCAGCCTATCGTCACAATAGAAATGAGACGCCAAAGCTCTTCTGCCCACCAGTTACGCACCCTGTACTGATGCCTCAACAGTTTCGGAGAAGCGGTAACCCACACCTCGAACAGTTTGTATTAGGTAATCAGCCTTACTAGGTGATAGTGCTTTACGAAGCCGCCTGATGTGTACATCCACTGTACGCTCCTCGATATAAACATTTCGACCCCACACTAGATCTAGCAACTGGGTACGACTATAAACACGATCTTGATGCGTCATAAAAAAATGAAGTAACTTATATTCAGTTGGACCAATTAGTACCGGTTTATTACAACAAAGGACGCGGTGTTGAAGAAGATCCATCTCTAAGCCCATATCCATTTTAAGATTACTTTGCTCTTCACCCACCGAGCGACGCAAAACAGCCTTTACCCTTGCAAGCAATTCGCGAGTAGAGAAAGGCTTAGTGACATAATCATCAACTCCAGCCTCTAAGCCTTGCACTTTATAGTCTTCATCATCTCTAGCGGTAAGCATAATGATTGGCAAATCAGCCAACATTTTTTCTTGCTTCATCCAACGAGTTAGATCCAAGCCTGACATCCCAGGCATCATCCAATCAACAATGACTAAATCGGGAAGATTCTCATCCAGCCAATTTCGTGCACTGAGACCATCAGGCGAGAAAGCAACGTCATAACCTGCTAGTGATAAAGTGGAGCCAAGCAACTCTCTAATTGCTGATTCATCTTCGACAACAAGAATTTTTATTCCTGACAATACAAAAGCCTCAACTTAACCAAATCGACCCGTAATGTAATCCTCAGTCAACTGATGACTTGGATTAGTAAAGATATCTTCTGTATCACCTACTTCGACTAAATTACCCAAATGGAAATATGCAGTACGCTGCGAAACACGAGCAGCTTGTTGCATAGAGTGCGTCACTATCGCAATAGTATAATTTTGGCGTAGCTCATCAATTAACTCTTCAACCTTAGCTGTTGCTATTGGATCGAGTGCTGAGCATGGCTCATCCATCAAGATAACCTCTGGTGATACCGCAATAGTTCGTGCAATGCATAAACGCTGCTGCTGACCTCCTGACAAACCCGTTCCAGGGGCATCCAAACGATCCTTGACCTCATTCCACAAGCCAGCTTTCTCTAAGCTTGTTTCAACGATCTCATCTAACTTATCGCGATTTTCCGCCAAGCCATGAATGCGAGGCCCATACGCAATATTGTCGTAAATTGATTTTGGGAATGGATTAGGCTTCTGGAAGACCATGCCGACTCTTGCACGCAACAAAACTGGGTCAGTTTCTTTATCGTAGATATTTTCATTGTCGAGCTGAATATCACCCTCAACACGGCATATCTCAATTGTGTCATTCATGCGATTCAAGCAACGTAAAAATGTTGATTTACCACAGCCCGAAGGACCAATCATAGCTAACACTTCATTTTTACCAATATCTAATGAAACGTTTTTTATCGCATGCTTATCGCCGTAGTACACATTGACGCCTGCGGCTTCCATGCGCGGGGCATCACAACGGACGTTCCCTACAGTTACAAAGTCATTACCTAGGTCTTGATTCACTTAGCTATCCTCAGAGGTTACTACAGCGTTGATCACCAACGACGCTCAAAGCGACGTCGAAGTACTACAGCCAAAATATTCATTAATACCAAAAAGCCCAGCAGAACCATAATGGCAGCGGATGTACGTTCAACAAACGCGCGTTCAGGACTGTCAGACCATAAGAAAACTTGTACAGGTAACACCGTGGATGGATCCACGGGGCCACCGGGTATGTTCACAATAAATGCCACCATGCCAATCATTAGCAATGGCGCGCTTTCACCAAGTGCTTGCGCCATACCAATAATGGTACCGGTCAACATACCTGGCATCGCAAGCGGTAAAACATGATGCGTAACCATCTGCATTTTAGATGCGCCAACACCAAGCGCAGCCTCACGGATTGACGGCGGAACAGACTTAAGCGCTGCACGACTTGCAATAATGATGGTTGGCAAAGTCATTAGTGTCAGCACCAAACCACCAACTAAAGGGGCTGAACGCGGCAAACCAAATAGATTAATAAAAACCGCTAGACCCAAAAGGCCAAAAACAATCGATGGGACAGCAGCAAGGTTGTTGATATTCACCTCAATGATGTCTGTGAGCTTATTTTTTGGCGCAAACTCTTCAAGGTATACCGCCGCCGCAACACCAATTGGAAATGACAACACAAGCGTCACAAGCAATGTATAAAAAGAACCTACAATAGCTCCACCAATACCCGCTTGCTCTGGCTCACGGGAATCACCGTTAGTAAAGAATGACCAGTTAAAGAATTTTTCTACTCGACCTTCAGCGACCAGCTTATCAAGCCAGGCAAATTCTTGATCTGAAACGACGCGTTCATTTTCAGGAGTATCACGGGTAAAAATACCCTTCACCGCCATATCAATTTCGTCATCGGCGAGAAGCCAGATACGCTTTGTTTGCCCAATTAGTGATGGATCTGCCAGCACCATATCTCTCAAAGCATATTCAGCACTTGAACTTATCATTTTATAGAGCTCTCGCTTATTCCGCCTTCCACTGACCTCAGAAAACTCTTCTGACAGGGCATTACGAGGTAGCTTTCTGTAGTTACCATCCGCTATGGCATTTTTATCAATATATTCAGCATCAAAGGTCACATCTAAAGCAATATGCGTTGCCATAAAGGCAGAATAACCATTACTAACAATATTAATGAATAGAATCGCAACAAAAGAAAGGCCAAGAAGAATCGCTCCTAAACCAAAACGTTTAAAATTACGCTCTGCCTTGTGGCGTCTTTTTAAAGAATGCTCTACTTTATGAACAGCTTTGGTTGCAGCTTTTAAATTATCTAATGAATCACTCATCACTGAAGCCTTAATTAATCGTATTGCTCACGATATTTGCGCACAATTTTGAGCGCAATAACGTTCAATGCCAGAGTAACTACAAACAACATCATACCCAATGCAAATGCCGCCAAGGTTTTTGAGCTATCAAACTCTTGGTCACCCGTAAGAAGAGTAACGATTTGCACGGTGACGGTAGTCACCGCATCTAATGGATTCGCTGTGAGATTTGCGCTCACGCCAGCCGCCATTAC
>CBFHYJ010000054.1:0-10617 GCA_965659945.1 Sedimenticolaceae bacterium
CCCAATCAGCAAGGCCTGCCTCAAACCACTCGTCGAGCTTGTTAGCCATCTCGGCTTGAACGTGACCGGCTTGGTGCCAGGCTTTTAAGGTTTTTTCGAAATCAGCCAGTTTGAAGAACAGGTGCTCTGAATCTTTTTCAATCGGTGTTGCGCCTGAGACTGCTGAAACTGGATTTTTCAGTTCGGTTGGCGAGTAGGTTGCACCACACGCTTCGCAGTTATCGCCGTATTGATCTTCTGCGCCACACTTTGGGCAGGTACCTTTAATGAAGCGATCAGGTAAGAACATGTTGGCTTCAGGATCATAGGCCTGTGAAATCGTACGACGAGCAATGTGGCCTGCATCGCGATTGCGCTCGTAAATTAAACTAGCGCAGGCTTTGTTCTCATCCGAATGCGTCGAATGATAGTTGTCGAAATCAATGCCAAAATCGGCGAAGTCTTCGGTGTGTTCTTTCCAGACGCGCGCGATCAGATCTTCAGGCTCAATACCCTCGCCGCGAGCACGCAGCATGATGGGGGTGCCGTGAGCATCATCCGCGCAAACGTAATAGCACTCATGTCCTTGCAGCTTTTGAAAGCGGCTCCAGATGTCCGTCTGGATGTATTCCACCATGTGGCCAAGGTGAATAGAACCATTGGCATAAGGCAGGGCGCTGGTGATCAAGATTTTGCGGCTAGGGCTGCTCATAGGAAAAACATAGTAATGAGTGTGAAATTAGCCGAGCATTATTTCACAAACCATCTAAAAAGACGGCGGCAGTCAGTAAAAACCTGATCAGTGATGCGGTAGGAGGGTCTTGAAAAGCCGCACGGCGCCATTACATTAGCCAAGCACACAAAATCCGAGTATTTCGGAAAGGCTTTATCGCTAGCGATAAGCTACTATTGCGCATCAAAATTTATCGACCCGCCTTGGCGTGTCATACCTGGAGTTCCCGAACATGGCTGAGATTACCAAAGAGAGCGTTGAAGCAGCGCTGAAAGGTTTTATCGAACCACATTTAGATACTGATTTGGTATCTGCAAATTGCATCAAAAATATCGCAATTGATGGCGACAAAGTCACCGTCGATGTGCAGCTGGGCTTCCCAGCTAACGGTATCGAACAAGACACTGTTTCTGCAGTTAAGGCAGCCGTTGAGGGTGCTGATGGTGTTTCTAGCTGTGCGGTCAACTTCTCTTGGAAGGTTGCGGCGCACTCAGTTCAAAAAGCACTCAAGCCGATTGATAATGTGAAGAACATCATCGCGGTAGCTTCTGGTAAAGGTGGTGTGGGTAAATCAACCACTTCTGTAAACCTAGCCTTGGCACTTGCCGCTGAAGGTGCCACTGTGGGTATCCTTGACGCGGATATTTACGGACCTTCTCAGCCACGCATGTTGGGTATCTCAGGTAAGCCAGAATCTAAAGATGGCAAAACTCTTGAGCCAATGGTGAGCTACAACATTCAGTCAATGTCGATTGGTTACTTGATTGACGAAGAAACGCCAATGATCTGGCGTGGCCCAATGGTGACTCAGGCATTGGAACAGTTATTAAACGACACCCAATGGACTGACCTTGATTACATGATCATCGACTTGCCACCAGGCACTGGTGATACTCAGTTGACCTTGGCGCAGAAAGTACCAGTTGCTGGTGCCATCATTGTTACCACCCCACAAGACATCGCATTACTGGATGCGCGTAAAGGCTTTAAAATGTTCGAAAAGGTTGAAGTGCCAATCTTGGGTGTTGTTGAGAACATGTCGATCCACATTTGCTCAGAGTGTGGCCATGAAGAGCATATCTTTGGTGATGGCGGCGGTAAGCGCATGGCAGAAGATTATGGTGTTGAGTGCTTGGGTGCTTTACCACTTGAGCTACGTATTCGCGAAGAAGCTGACTCGGGTAAGCCAACAGTTGTGGCTGATCCTGAAGCACGTGCTTCTCAAATCTATCGTGAGATTGCACGTAAGGCAGCTGCAAAGTTGTCTCGCCAAGCGAAGAACTACTCATCAAAGTTCCCGAATATTGTTATTCAGAACAATTGATTGCTTCGGCACTAAAAAAGCCCGCTTCGGCGGGCTTTTTTGTGTCTGCTTATAAGCTATCCCAAGATTGCTTAGGTCGACGTGATCTAAGGTTAGGCAAAATTAAGCCAAGAATAATGCCACCGAGCAAAACGCTCGCACCGATCATAAACCAATGTTGCGTGTCATTATTTTCAAGTTCTAAAGTTTCTTGCTTGGCTTCTGCTAGGTCGCGATTGAGCTCGGCAACTTGTTCACGCAAGCTATTTCGTTCTTCAGCCACTCTCACCGCATCGGATGAAATGCGTTTAAAGGCTGCCAGTTCTTGTTCAGCAGAACGCGCACGTGTCTCAGCAGCTTTGTATGATTTTTCAAATTGAGTGGCTTTTTGAGTAGCATCAGCTAGCTTACTCTTTAACTCATCAGGCTCACCTTTAAGTAGAGCCATTTCTTTTTCAAGATCGGCTAAGCGATCTCGCGCGGTTGGCTCATCCAGTAATTGACGGGTGAGTACAAAACCTTCTTTACCGTTATTAAAGCGAATTTTGCTGTAACCGGTTTCCCGGTTTTGTGAGATGACCTCAACTTTAGTGCCGGTGCGCAACATACGTAGAATGCGGTAATCAGCTGCTTCGCCACTGCGAACAGCAACGGTAAATTTATCGGTGACGTAAGCGTCTTGCGCAAAGCTACTAGAGCTCGCAATGAGCAAAGCGGCAATAAAGTATTTCTTCATGGTGTTAGCGATCCTCAACTAGCGATCAAAACATTGAATATTGATGCAACGAAGTGTAGCGGAGTTTTTAAATTATTTATCTAAGGAGAAACTCTAAGAGTGCCTTTTGAGCATGCAGACGGTTCTCTGCTTCATCCCAAACAACGCTATCGGGCGCATCTAAAACATCTGCATCGACTTCCATGCCGCGGTAGGCGGGTAAGCAGTGCATAAAAAGGGCGTCTTTGTCTGCTTCTTGCATCATTGCTTTAGATACTTTGAAGCTGCCAAAGATTTTTTCACGCGCGCGTTTTTCTTCTTCTTGACCCATGCTGACCCAAGTGTCGGTAACGACAAGGTGTGAGCTACTTGCAGCTTCCATTGGGTCACGCAACAAGGTCACGCGATCTTTTGCCGCATTCACGATTGCTTCATCGGGCTCATAACCGGCAGGACAGGCAATGCGTAGATTAAAATCAAATTGGCGCGCCGCATTGATGTACGAGTGGCACATGTTGTTGCCATCACCGACCCAGGTGACTGTTTTGCCCTTGATCGAACCACGATGTTCGGCAAAGGTTTGCATGTCAGCCAGAAGTTGGCAGGGATGTAGCAGGTCGGTAAGACCATTAATCACGGGCACGCTAGAATGCTTGGCAAAGGTTTCGACCATCTCATGTTCGAATGTACGAATCATGACGCAGTCGACCATGCTTGAAATAACGCGCGCACTGTCTTCGACCGGTTCACCACGCCCTAGCTGAGTGTCGCTAGGCGATAAGAACATCGCAGAGCCGCCAAGCTGAGACATGCCGGCTTCAAATGAAACACGAGTACGTGTTGATGATTTTTCAAAAATCATCGCAAGAACGCGCCCCTTTAAAGTGGCGTGAGCTTCGCCCGCGTGTTGTAACTTCTTTAATTCACTCGCACGAGCAATCACTGCCTGAAGTTCAGCAGGGGAAAGATCGAGTAATGACAGGAAATGTCTTGGTGTCTTCATAACAAAAGAGCGCGAAGCTTATTGAGCTAAGTAGCGCTTAATCAGTTGTGAAAGTTTTTTGACAAGCTCTGCAGCTTGATCATCGGTCATGATCAACGGCGGCAATAAACGAATGACCTTGCCTGCAGTTACATTGATCAACAGTTTTTCTTCAAGCGCCAGCTTAACGAGCTCAGGGCAGTCGTTATCTAACTCAATGCCTACCATCAGGCCTTTGCCACGAATTTCTTGGATGCCCGCGGTGTCCGCTAAAGCGACTTTGAAGCCTTCAAGGAGTTGTGTGCCTAATTGAGCAGCACGCTCAATGAGATTGTCGTTCTCAATAGTTTCACAAACAGCCAATGCTACTGCAGAGGCCAAAGGGTTGCCGCCAAAGGTTGTGCCGTGATTACCTGGCGCAAAAAGTTCTGCCGCATGGCCATGCGCTAAGCAAGCGCCAATCGGTACGCCATTTCCTAACGCTTTAGCTAAGCTCATGACGTCAGGTGTGATGTCAACATGTTGGTGCGCAAACATTTTGCCGGTGCGGCCCATGCCGCACTGCACTTCATCGAGCATCAGTAACCATTCTTGCTCGTTACAGATCTCGCGCAGTTGCTGCAGATAACTATCGTCTGGCACATGAATGCCACCTTCGCCCTGAATGGGTTCAACCAAGATAGCAACAATGCTTTTGTTGTCAGTTAAGCGTTGGATCGATTCAATGTCATTGTGAGGAACACGAACGAAACCTTGCACGAGCGGCTCAAAGCCAGCATGCACTTTGCGGTTACCCGTGGCGCTGAGCGTTGCCATGGTGCGTCCATGGAAGCTTGACTCCATCACAATAATGGTTGGGTTTTCGATATTGCGACGATTGCCATAGAGACGCGCTAACTTAATTGAAGCTTCATTCGCTTCAGCGCCTGAGTTAGCAAAGAAAACGCGATCCATCTTAGCTAGACGAGTTAATGTTTCGCCAAGTTGCTGTTGTTTAGCGATGCCGTAAAGATTGGATGTGTGAATCACCTTAGATGATTGATCACAGATCGCTTTCGTCACTGCAGGGTGAGCATGGCCAAGACCACACACGGCAATGCCGGTGAGTGCGTCAAAATAGGCGTCGCCATTTTCGTCATACAGCCAAACACCTTCACCGTGCGTGAATGTCACCGGAAGGCGAGCATAGGTATTCATCAGCGTGTTAGACATGTCAGCATTTCCCTGAGGTCTAAAAACAGAAAAGGCGGTTCCGAGGCATCAGAACCACCCGTTGTTTTGCGATTTTTTTACAGCAAAGGCGGAAAATTACAGAAACTTGCTTGGCTTGGCAAGTGATTAAAACGCAGAATTTTGGACATAAAAAAGGCCCGCTGGCGAACCAAGCGAGCCTTTTGGGCTGGCAATTAGCTTAGAAAGGCAACATGCCGCCGTGACCATGGCCCACCATGCTTGCAAGCATTGGGATAGACAAAATGGTGTTGATGCGTGAAGCGTATAGTGCAACCACTTTTGCTTTAGCGATCTCTTCTGGAGATGCTGGTGTGCTAGCAAGACCCAGGATTTTCTTCTGGTTAGGCCAAATGAAGACCCAAACGTTGAATGCCATGATGGTACCTAACCATGCGCCAATACCGATTACCTGCATGTTGCCACTTAGGGTAAAGGCATCAACGATTGCTTGAGCATGACCGCCGTCACCACCAAGGTAGCCAAGAGCGCCAACACCTGTTACCCAAGTAGCAACTGCTGCCCAACGGAAGTAAAGCAATGCACGAGGAGCAACATACTTATTAATAGCCGCCGGACCAGGCTCTTTGTCAGCTAGTGCTGCGCCTACCGCAGGAACCTGTACAAAGTTGAAGTAGTACAACAAACCAATCCAGGTGATACCAACGATCACGTGTAACCAAACGGTAGTGCTCCAAGCATTACCTGTTGCGCCAGTCGCGAGGGTAATAAGGACGGCAAGGATGACACCAACAATGGCTGACTTCCAAGGTGACAATAATGGATTCATGGGTTCTCTCCGGGTATTCCAATGTTTTTATAGTGTGCGGAAGTGTAGAGATAAAGGTTGGCCTTATCAATTGTTGCGACTGAGGTTTTTGTTACTGAATACTGCGATTGAATCGGCGAGAATGGCTTTCTTATTTTTTAGTTGAGACCCCCTAATGTGCGGTATTTGCGGTGAAATTCGTTTTCGAGCGTTGGTAGACCCTAAGGTGGCAGTCGATAAGATGCTGCCTTTGCTTGAGCGTCGTGGTCCGGATGCTGGGGGTGCTTGGGCGAATGACGGTGTAGCATTGGGTCACCGACGCCTTTCCATTATCGATCTCTCGACAGCTTCTGCTCAGCCGATGTTGGATGTTGAGCTCAGCTTGGTTTTCAACGGTGCCATCTATAACTACCGTGAGTTGCGCGCTCAGCTAATTGAATTGGGTCATCATTTCACTTCGGATGGTGATACCGAGGTCATTCTTAAAGCCTATCGTCAATGGGGTGAAGACTGTCCTCGCTATTTACATGGCATGTTTGCCTTTGCGATTTGGGATGCGAATAAGCAGCAGCTTTTTGCTGCACGTGATCGGTTTGGCATCAAGCCATTTTATTTTTCCATGCTCAGCGATGGGTTTCGTTTCGCGTCGAATACCCAAGCGCTTCTAGCTGCTGGTGAAATTGATAAAAGCCTCGATGCTGAAGCATTGCACTTTCAGTACACCTTGCATGCAGTCATTCCAGCGCCTCGTACAGTACTCAAGAGTATTCGGAAGCTAGATCCAGCTCACAGCATGGTGGTGACAGCGGATGGCAAGGTTCGCCAAAAGCGTTACTGGGAGCTCGATGCAACACGTGAGGCAGAGTCATATTCAGATCAAGACTGGATAGAGCGTGTACGCGAACAGCTTGTCTCCGCTGTGCGTAAACGTAACGATGTTGCTGATGTGCCCGTTGGTGTGTTGCTCTCAGGTGGTTTGGATTCAAGCTTGCTCGTGGCATTACTGGCTGAAATTGGCGTGCAAAATTTTCATACCTTCTCGGTAGGCTTTGAGGACCAGCCCGAAGAGAAAGGCAGTGAGTTTGAATATTCCGATTTGGTTGTCGATCGCTACCAACCGATTCATCACAAATTTTTAGTGCCGAATGAAGATGTCTTAAAGCGCTTGCCAGAGGCTGTTGATGCGATGGCTGAGCCGATGTTTGGCCAAGATGCTGTAGCTTTTTACCTGCTGTCTGAGCAAGTAAGTCAACACATCAAGGTGGTGCAGTCAGGACAGGGTGCGGATGAAGTGTTTGGGGGCTATTTTTGGTACCCGCGGATGCGCGCGGAAACCGAAGGGTCACGTCTAGAACGTTTCAGAAAACATTATTTCGATCGCGATCATGCTGAGATGGCTAGGATGATGACATCGGCCTATCAGGTGGGGGATGTAACGGGCGAGTACATTGCCGATCGCTTGCATGATGGATTTAGCGATGAGTTTATCGATGCTATTTTGAAACTCGATACAACCACCTTGATTGTTGATGACCCGGTGAAACGCGTCGACAACATGACGATGGCGTGGGGTTTGGAGGCACGGGTGCCTTTCTTGGACCATCAGCTTGTCGAAGTTGCAGCGCGATGTCCTGCGGATCTCAAATTACGAGAGCCTAAATATCTGTTGAAAGCGATCTCTCGCGGGATTGTTCCGGATGCGGTGATTGATCGACCCAAGGGTTATTTCCCGATGCCGGCACTTAAGTATGTGCGCGGGGATTTTCTCGAATTTATGCGTGATATCTTGAATTCACAGGCTTGTCGGGAGCGAGGTGTTTTTCAGCGCGATTACATCGATATGTTGCTTGATGCGCCAGAGATGCACCACACGCGCATCATGGGCAGCAAGTTGTGGCACCTGGCATTGCTTGAGTTTTGGCTGCAACGAAATGTCGATGCCGCCTAAACCAATACGCGAATAAGGTTTTCCTTAACTACAGACTTCACTAGACTGCACCCTTGAAAAACTTGTCAGTTACACCATCTGATGAGTATCGAATTTATGAGGTATCGCTATGGACGTTCTTGATCGCATCAAAGAACAGGTCGAATCAAACCCTGTCATCATTTATATGAAAGGCACCCCGCAGTTTCCACAGTGTGGTTTCTCATCACGCACAGCTGCTGCATTACAAGATTGTGGTCAGAAGTTCGCGTATGTAAACGTGCTGTCAGATCCTGAGATCTTTGAGAATTTGCCACGCTTTGCTGATTGGCCTACCTTCCCGCAAGTTTATGTCGATGGTGAGTTGATTGGTGGTTGTGATATCACCTTGGAAATGCACGCCAGTGGCGATCTAAAGAAAGCGGTTGATGAAGCTGCGGCTAAATGGCCAGCTGAAGACTGATTCTTTCAGTTTATAGAACCGGGCTAAGCCCGGTTTTTTTATGCCTCGGCCTCAATATTTTTTAGCCAAGGCGTTGGGGCGCCAAGTTCTGTCCACTGATTCATAATGAGGCAGAAAAGCTCGGCTGTTTTTTCCGTGTCGTAGAGTGCGCCATGTGCCTGATTGGCGTCCCAATCCATACCTGCCGTCATGGCTGTTTTTGCTAGAACGGTTTGTCCATAGGCCATTGCAGACAAGGTAACTGTGTCGAGTGTGCTGAAAGGATGAAAGGGGTTTCGCTTATAGCTTAGCCGTTCAACCGCAGCATTTATAAAGGCAAGATCAAAAAAGGCATTATGCCCCACCAAAATGGCTCGCTTACAGCCAGAGGCTTTCACGGCAGAACGGATCGGAGTGAATAAATCGACGATGGCTTGTTTTTCTTCGACGGCTCCACGGAGCGGATTGGTTGGGTCGATACCATTGAATGAAAGCGCGGCCTCGTCGAGGTTTGCGCCCTCGAACGGCAAAATATGCTGATGAAAGGTTTCGGCTGGGTACAGATAACCTTTGTCATCAAGTCTTAGGGTAATGGCCGCTACCTCAAGGAGAGCGTCAGTTTTGGCCTCAAAACCGGCGGTTTCGACATCCACAACAACGGGTAGGTAGCCCCTAAAGCGTTGGGAAATGCCAGGATTGTAGAGAGAATCATTCATCCCGCGAAGGATAAAGGATAGCTAGACAATTCGCGAAATTTTGGATGATTCAGAGGTTTATTCTGGTAGAATTGCGAAACTTTTGCGTTGGGTGGGCACGCAGCTAACAAATTATGATTAGTTGATATTATGAACACGAAGTTTTTGAAAAGTTCAGTCTTGGGTTTGTCTCTGTTGGTTACCGGTTGTGCATCGGTAGATCCAGAGTTTGCTGATCCACGTGACCCTTATGAGAGCTATAACCGCTCTATGTATGCCTTTAACGATGCCTTGGATTCTGCGATTTTGAAGCCAATTGGTAAGGGTTATAACGCTATTGTGCCTGCGCCAGTTAATCGCGGAATAACTAATTTTTTCAATAATCTGGAGGATTTAACCTCGGCGGTTAACAACCTCCTTCAGCTAAAAGTTAATCGTGCATTTAACGACGTTAGCCGTGTTGCCGTTAACAGTACCATTGGTATTTTGGGCTTCATGGATGTGGCAAGCAACATGGATCTCCCACGTACGGATGAAGATTTTGGCCAAACGTTAGGTGCATGGGGCGCCGAATCTGGTCCTTACATTGTTTTACCGTTATTAGGTCCTTCTTCGGGTCGAGATGCTGTGGGCACGGTGGTCGATTGGTTTATCGATCCGATTCACTACATTGAAGATGATGAAACCCGCCTGATCATGCGCGCGACCAAGGTTGTAGATAAACGAGCTGATTTGCTAACAGCGAGCAATGTTGTAGAACAAGCAGCCATTGATCCTTATGCCTTTGTTCGAGATGCCTACTTGCAACGTCGTCAAAACCAGGTATTCGACGGTAATCCACCGGAATAACCGCTAACAGCTTTAGAAGCCCGCTTTAAGCGGGCTTTTTTTGTGCCTTAAATCAGCTAACTACTTGATTTAAAATTTTATTTAGGTTCTGGCTTGCCTAGAGTTAAGTCAAAATACGCTATTTTTATAGTACGATTGTCTGATATTTTACATATATTAAACTACTGTTTTTATTAAATATTTTAAATTAGTCTGGCAAAGGAGTGTTTTTTTTGCTTAACTTGCTGCCATTAGAGCGCCACAAGCGCGTTGACTCACTGTAGACATGGCGGATAACACTCATGGCAGACAGACCGGATATAGATCCACAAGAAACACAAGAATGGCTCGAGGCTTTAGAAGCAGTTCTCGAGTTTGAAGGCGTTGATCGCGCGCATTATCTGATCGATAAAATGATCGACAAGGCGCGTCGTTCAGGTGTGTCGGTTCCTTACAACGCTCACACAGCGTATTTGAATACGATCCCGCTAACCAAACAGGAACCTTACCCAGGTGATCAGGCGTTGGAGAGTCGTATTCGTTCGTTCATTCGTTGGAATGCGATGGCGATGGTAGTGCATGCAAATCGGAAGTCGGCAGAACTTGGTGGCCACATCGCTAGTTTCGCTTCAGCAGCGACTTTATTTGACGTGGGTTTCAATCATTTCTTCCGTGCGACCAATGACTCGCAGGAAGGGGACTTGGTGTTTTTCCAAGGTCACTCAGCACCAGGTATTTATGCGCGTGCTTTCTTAGAAGGTCGTTTGAGTGAGGATGACCTGAATAGCTTCCGCCAAGAAGCCGATGGTCATGGTCTGTCGTCTTATCCGCATCCTTGGTTGATGCCTAACTTTTGGCAGTTCCCAACCGTGTCAATGGGACTAGGTCCTTTGATGTCGATTTATCAAGCGCGCTTCATGAAGTATCTCCAAGATCGTGAGCTTGCACCCCAGAGTGATCGTAAAGTCTGGGCCTTCATGGGTGATGGTGAGATGGACGAGCCAGAATCTTTGG
>CBFHYJ010000055.1:0-10588 GCA_965659945.1 Sedimenticolaceae bacterium
ACGGGTTTAGAGCCCAGAGGAAGTAATGCCAAACGTACGTGTTAAAGAAAACGAGCCGTTCGAAGTTGCGATGCGTCGCTTCAAGCGTTCATGCGAAAAAGCTGGCACGCTTGCAGATGTTCGTAAGAAAGAGTTCTACGAGAAGCCAACTTGGGAGCGTAAGCGTAAAGCTGCAGCTGCTGTAAAGCGCTGGCAGAAGAAGCTGAGCCGTGAAAACCGTCGCTTCGAGCGTCAGTACTAATTCATTTCGTTAAGGTTTGATTCGGTGCTAAAGGCACAGATCATCGACGATATGAAAGCCGCTATGAAAGGCGGCGAAAAGGCGCGCTTGGGCGTTATCCGCTTAATCACCGCTGCGATTAAGCAGCTTGAAGTGGATGAGCGCATCGAGCTAGACGATGAGCAAGTGCTCGTTGTGCTCGACAAGATGGTCAAGCAGCGTCGCGATTCGATTAAGCAATATACCGATGCTGGTCGTGAAGATCTGGCGGCCATAGAAGAAGCTGAAGTCGAAATCATCCAAACCTATCTACCTGCAGCACTTAGTGAAGATGAGATCGCCGCAATTGTTGAAGCCGCTATCGCACAAACTGGCGCAAGCAGCATGGCTGATATGGGCAAGGTGATGGGTATCGTGAAGCCACAGGTTCAAGGCCGCGGTGACATGGGTGCCATCTCCGGCATCGTTAAGCAAAAATTGGGCTGAGCTCTGTCGCCCTTTTCCCTGCCCTGATACGCTTCGGCTATGGCAGGTAGCATTCCACAGCAATTCATTGATGACCTTTTGAGTCGTGTCGATATCGTCGATGTGATCAATCGGCGTGTCACCTTGCAAAAGAAAGGCAAGGAATATCAAGCCTGCTGCCCTTTCCATGGTGAAAAGACACCGTCATTTACGGTCAGCCCGAGTAAGCAGTTCTACCACTGCTTTGGGTGTGGCGCGCATGGCACTGCAGTTGGTTTCTTGATGGAATACGATCGCCTAAGTTTTCCCGAAGCAATAGAAGAGCTCGCTACCGATCAAGGTATCGAAGTCCCTCGCGAACTAACCTTTAACAACAAAGGACCAGACCACAAACCGATCTATGATTTACTGCAAAAGGTCTCTCAGTTTTACGAGCAACAGCTTCGCGAACACCCCAGCAAACAACAAGCGGTCGATTACCTTAAACAACGCGGCTTAAGTGGTGAGATAGCCAAAGATTTTGCCCTCGGTTACGCGCCACCCGGTTGGGACAACGTGCTCAAGCGTTTTGGCGGCGATGATAAAAAGCTCCAAGTTCTGCGCGATGCCGGTCTGATCAGCGAAAAAGAAAACGACAAACGGTATGACCGCATGCGCGAACGGATTATCTTCCCGATTCGCGATGGACGAGGTCGCGTCATAGGTTTTGGTGGACGCGTACTCGGTGATGACAAACCCAAGTATCTCAACTCACCTGAAACGCCCGTCTTCCATAAAGGCCAAGAGCTCTATGGTCTGTATGAAACGCGCCAAACGCATAAACAACCCGATCAGATTCTCGTCGTTGAAGGTTATATGGATGTAGTTGCCTTAGCGCAATTTGATATTCGCAATGCAGTTGCAACCTTAGGCACTGCAACCACACCCGATCACCTTAAAAAGTTATATCGCGCCGCTAACGAGGTGGTGTTCTGCTTCGATGGCGATCGCGCTGGTCGAGATGCCGCATGGAAGGCACTGAAGACTGCATTGCCTTTAATGTCAGATGGTCGTCAAGCGCGCTTCCTGTTCTTACCTAATGGCGAAGATCCTGATTCATTGGTGCGCAAAATCGGCACCGATGCTTTCCGTGAAGAACTGCAGCATGCTCAGCCACTCTCAGAATTCTTGTTTGCCAAGCTTGAATCACAAGTCGACACCAACAGTATTGATGGACTGGCACGCATGGGTGAGCTCGCTAAACCACTTCTCGCTGAATTACCGCAAGGCACCTTTCGCGTAATGATGGAAAAAGCGCTTGAGCAACGCCTTGGGATCAGCGTGGATATCGGCAAAGCTAAACCGCCAGAAAACACCCCAATTAAGCGACGAGCGAAGCCCGCGGCAGCGAACTCAACGCCTGGCATGTCTCCTGTGAGCAAAGCGGTGGCGATTGTGCTGCAACATCCGAATGCAGCTTTAGCTAAATTACCCTCTAATTGGCGCGATCTCCAAGAAAAAGGCATCGAAGTACTCTCGAATTTAATCGATCGTGTTAAATCCAACCCGAACACTCACAGTGCGGCGCTCGTCGAAGCAGCAGATGAATCACTTCGTCCGTATCTGGCAAAGTTAGCGGTCGCTCACATCGCGGTGATGGATGACGCGCCCGAGCAACTAAACGGAATTCTCTCCAGCCTTTTGCGCAGTCATCAAAAAAACACATTACAACAATCACTTACCGACAAACCGGTTAGTCAGATGAGCGACGAAGAGAAGCAAAAGCTTCGCGATGCCTTTAAGCGCTAATTTTCAACTAATTTCTTAAGTGTCATAGCCGAAAAGCGTTTCCGACGCTATAATGGTGGGCTTGATGCGTTATTTTTGCGCAACACCCCAATTCGACATTTGAATTCTTCCTGAGAGGCTTCATGAACCAGGCAACCCAGCAACAAAACAGCATCCGCGACCTGATTGCTAAAGGTAAAGAGCAAGGCTTTTTGACTTACGCCGAGGTGAACGATCACCTCCCAGACTCTGTCGTTGATCCGGAGCAGATCGAAGATATCGTCCGCATGATCAACGACATGGGCATCTCAGTGCACGAGCAAGCACCCGAGGAAGAAAACACCCTTTCTGACAATGCTGTTTCTACCGATGATGACGCAGCAGAAGCTGCTGCAGCCGCACTAGCAACTGTCGATAGCGACTTTGGCCGCACCACCGACCCTGTGCGTATGTACATGCGTGAGATGGGTACCGTTGAGCTACTTACCCGTGAAGGTGAGCTGCGTATCGCAAAGCGTATTGAAGCTGGTCTCAATCAAGTGGGTTATGCCGTTGCGCTATTTCCGCCTTGCGTACAGATGCTTCTCAACAAATTTGACGAAGTAGATGCAGAAGAGACTCGTCTTAACGATGTTATCGCGGGCTTCAAACTTCCAGACATTGGTGATGCAACCCCAATGCCTGCAAACAGTAACAATTCTGACGACAGTGACGACGACGATGATGCCGAGCCAGAAGATACTGGTATCGACTTAGAGGAAGTTGCTGCTAAGCGCAAAGACCTTAAGCGTGCCTTCAACGCATGGACCAAGCTTCTGCAGAAAGAAGGCAACTCCGACAAAGCTCGTAAAGCTGGCCAGAAATGTGCAGATGCTTTCATGGAATTCCGTCTGTCGCCTCAGCTGTTCACTGATGTCGCAAACATCTTGCGTAACCACATCAGCATGATTCGCGAATATGAGCGCACAGTGCTTGATCTTGCCGTTAACGAATCAGGCATGCCGCGTAAAGATTTCATCACAACGTTCCCAAAGAACGAGACCGATGCTAACTGGCTACAAACACAACTCAAGGTAAAAGCTGACTGGGCAACCAAGTTAGCTGAGTTCGCTCCTGAAATTGAGCGTTGCCAAACCAAGCTGGCCGATATGGAAGAAACCAGCATGATGACTATTACGGATGTGAAAGAAACCAACCGTTTAATGTCGATTGGTGAAGCGAAAGCACGTCGTGCAAAGAAAGAGATGGTCGAAGCTAACCTACGCTTGGTTATATCTATTGCTAAGAAATACACCAACCGTGGTCTGCAGTTCTTGGATCTAATCCAAGAAGGCAATATTGGTTTGATGAAAGCGGTTGATAAATTTGAATACCGTCGTGGTTATAAGTTCTCAACTTATGCGACTTGGTGGATTCGCCAGGCAATCACTCGTTCGATTGCTGACCAAGCACGCACCATCCGTATCCCAGTTCACATGATCGAAACGATCAACAAGCTGAACCGTATCTCACGCCAGATGATTCAAGAGATGGGTCGTGAACCAACTCCTGAGGAATTGGCAGAACGTATGGATATGCCTGAGGATAAGATCCGCAAGGTACTCAAGATTGCAAAAGAGCCAATCTCAATGGAAACCCCAATCGGTGATGATGAAGATTCACATCTGGGTGATTTCATCGAAGACCAAGGTGCCTCATCGCCTATCGATATGGCAACCTCTGAAGGTCTACGCGAGTCGACTCAAAATATGTTGTCAGGTCTTACCGCACGTGAAGCAAAGGTATTGCGCATGCGCTTCGGCATCGACATGAACACGGACCACACCCTCGAGGAAGTGGGCAAACAGTTCGATGTAACGCGTGAGCGTATCCGTCAGATCGAAGCGAAAGCACTACGCAAATTGCGTCACCCGACTCGTTCGGAAAAGTTACGTTCGTTCCTCGATAGCGACTCATAAAAAAGTGGCGCACCGGATGCGCCATTTTTCATCCACTCTATTCGGGCCCATAGCTCAGTTGGTTAGAGCAGGGGACTCATAATCCCTTGGTCGAAGGTTCAAGTCCTTCTGGGCCCACCACTCTCCCCTATCTATATAGACATATGGCAGCTTAACCATAAGATGGCACAAATTGTCATCTTATGGTCTAACAACTCGAAGCTGTGTATATAAAACAATGACTTAAGTAAAAATGCCAAGTTATGGGTTCTAAATTAGATGTTCACATCAAAAGTTTTGACGCATAAGTTGGCACAAGCTTATTTCTCTTTTAGCCTAGCTCGAAATTTCGATGAAACCTTCTGAAAGGTCTCATAAATATATTTTGGGGAATACAACTCGGGATCCGAGCTCATATTTTCAATTACGCAAGTTAAATCCCATGAGCCATTACTTTGATAACACTTTACTACCGTTTTAAAGATATCCTTATAAAGCTCATTTTCCTTATCTTTATTTTTAGCTTTTTTATACGCTTTATATATCGTTGACACTTGACGCAATTGATCAGAGAAATGCTGCTCAATCATTCCCTTCGAAACCCCAAACTTATGAGCGATTGAATCACGACAAACAGGAGGCTCATTTCCCTTTATGATTTTTTGAATATACCTAGAAATTTCGTCGACTTTATTTATCTGTTCTGCTCTAAAACGAAAATTAAATTGCTGCTGGATATTTTTACCTACATACCACTCAAATACCAAAGGATTCTTGAAAAGAAAACTTAAACTTTTAAGCCCAAGCCCCTTCCCCATTATTAAAAAAGACTCTAGAGATATTAAATGCTTTTCAGCTAGCCAATCCAATAAGGTATCTCTACTTATTCCAATAGCAGAAGAAAGAATATTGTGGCCATCGCGACCCAATCCATCAGCAAGAGTTTTTAGATTAGCGACGATATTCCCCATTGTGTATGTTTTGAATATATTTGGGTTAGTCGGTGAGTGGAAAATGCTCAAAAAATCTAACTCTTGGCTGATCTCGTCAAGTTGCTCTTCGTCTTCCCTGTAATCAACACATGGGGAATAAGTTAGTGATTTACCGCATGAGTGGCAAAAGCCAGGTTCTCTGTTAAAGGAGATATATGGTTGTTTTACATAACAATGACCACACCGATCAGACAATCTAACCTTATGCTTTACACAATATCTTGATAGCTCTAGCGACCAGTATAGATCGTCAAAGATAGGCGTTTCGTTTTCACAATTCAGTGTGAATCCAGTTCTTTCTGAATAACAAAATGGACACCACTTCTTATGTTTAGCTATAACCCCATGTGCATAAGGATCTAAAAACCCATCTAAATACGCATAGGAGCCTAAGCTTCTATCTATCCCCGTAAGCTCGTATAGACGTTCTTGAGTATTTTGGCTTTTTGAAGTGACCGAATTGCAAAATGTAGCGACAGAAAAATTTAGATCAACCGGATTACCTGTCACCTGTAAAATTTCCCTACTGATAAATGTAGAGGGTGGTAAGTTATATTTCCAACTTATACGTCGAATAAATGAAAGATTAGACTCACCCTTAAATCTCTCATCATTTGTAACGAAATACTTTATGAGCCTTCTATCATTGATAAATGACTTATTCACAAATATCTCTGACAGGTTTTCTTTCTCCAGGCCTTCTATTCTTTTTTGCCTTTAAATCTAAAATTTTTGCCTCATTACAATTAGATTCATTAGAAGGCACTGCCCTATCGTTTAGAGTATCCTCCTGTACGCCCAACATTGCAGATACATCATTCAAATCAACATCAGCATAAAACGCTTTACCTTCTTTTATTTCTTCAGCAATACGTAGCAAGTCCCTATTAGCAAGCTTAGTATTATAGAAATGCTTTATTCCTAGAGCTGAGTCATTTGAATTTAATGCATCAGATAAGGCTCTATACACCCATTGTTTTAATATCCCGATACAACCACAGCAACCTACAAAGACTTCATCTTTATGCGAAAGCAATCCATCATCAAGCTTTATAGGCACGTGCGATAACAAGCCCAAAAAAGCGGATAGATAAGAATCATTGGAATAATCACTGCTATGCGAATACGCAGGAAATTCAATATCAATTGTTCTTCTTGCGAGTTGTGCACTTTTCTGAAGAGACATGACTGATTCATACGTGCCAACACAAATTAATTTACAGCCAGTCTTGTTGGAAAGCCCCTTAAGTATATCTAGCAACCGCTCACCTAGCTTCCCTCCAAATTTAATGAAATGTTGAAACTCATCAATTATTAAGCATTTACAGTTGTAGTCTTCAAGACGGGTTTCAACATAACGAGCTAATTCTTCTTCAGTGGCTTTTCTTCCTGAAAATAATTTACCCTTACCGCTCCCATCTAAGACTGGGAAGCCATAAACTTTAATATTTTCGGGATAATCCATTTCATGCAGAAGGCGAATATAGAAATCCTTCATCGATAATGCAGCTATAGAACTAACAGATGCTTCTATATAGATTGCCGGTAGATTCGTTATTAAATCCTCATGGCCATCATAATCATTCCAATAATGCTCCATTAACATCTGACACAAAAGAGTTTTGCCCACTCCAGTTGGCCCAGAGACCAAAGCAATCGATTGATCAGATTGCCCAATCACTTTTCTTTTGAGTGATGAAAAAACCTCTTCAATCATCTGATGATGAAGAACAAACCCCTTATCAAAGTAGTGCAGCTTTTCACTACTCTCTTTATCGAGTAACGAATCTGGAAAGCGTCTTTTTGGATGCCATCGACTACCCATCGTTCAATTTTTGAGTTTTGACGAGTTAGGAATATTTATATCCCATAGATTAACCTCATTACCTTTCTCTGCATCCACTTCCAGATGACTTGAATCAGGTGTTACATCCTTGGTACTTTTATCTTTAACAGGTGGGTCATTCTGTTGTTGATCAAAGTCTTCAACCATACAGGCGAGATTCATTCTCGCCTCTTGCTTCGCTTTAGCATTAAGGCTTAACTTAACTCTAAATATCTCAGCTAGAGACAGTCCACTATGTTGATTTTCTTTTGAATGTACTTTTGACTTAGAAAAAAACTTAATCCACTCGCTCTTATAATTTACGTAAATAAATTCAAGGTTCATAGGATCATACAAGAGGTCAACATAAACACCCTCTACCGGCACTCCAACCAAACATGAATGACTGTATTTAATTCTGTTTAGCTCAACCGGCTTATTTCTTTTCAATTTTACCTTTGACCTTTGCGGTGGAATTAAAGTGTCTATATAAAAACGTTCGTTATATTCAATATGGCGATTGCATCTAACACCGATTTTTTTAATTGACTCATCTCGTAACTGACTAGGCGTTAACGAATCTTTAAAGGGGTATTCGGTGTTGAGGTACTTAATGACCTTTTGAATGGCATTATTAATTGCCTCTGGTGTCCACTGAGCTAATTTTTTGGGTAAGTGACTAGATGACAAGCTTCTTACATTTTTTGTTAGTGTCGTATTTCCTGTTAGGTTATGAGTAAACATCGAGTCAAGGACTCCAAAAAAACCTTCTACAGCATTACCAGCACGTGGCTTGCCTTCTCTTGAGGTAATCATGCACCCATATTTAGCCATCAACTTCTCAAAATATGTACTTGTAAACTCCTTACCACCATCAACAACAATTTCTTCTGGCATGACTCCATTCTCGAGAACCATTAATCTTATGGCGCACATGAATGACTCCCTTGAAGCACTTTTAAAACTCAAAAAACAGGCTAAGACAAAATTCGAATACTCATCGACAATGAGAGTGATTTTAGGTCTTCCTAGGTTTACACCCTCCTGATCAACGATTTCAATATCCATGACTGTATGGTCAATATGACAACGCTCTAGGAATCGACTCACATCCCTGAATGGCTTTGTCCTATAGCCATCCTCTTGACGAGAAATGTCCCCAATTTGATATGCGCGTTTTTGGCCCTCCCGTATCTTTATTGATTTGTAATCCTCTAGCTCCTCTAGTCGTTTCATAAATGTTTTGAAGCTTGGTCGTGATAAGCCCTTTTCACTACATTCCTTTTTTACAAGCTGATAAACATGCGTTTTAGACTTATTTTTGTTATTTAAATAATGATTTTTAATTTTATTACTTATCACCACTTCAACTTCTTCGGAAATCTTGGCGTGATAGTTACCCTTATGACTACTTCTTGGTAATAAACTTTGTATATCCAATTCTTGAGCGTATTTTTCTGACCACCGATATAGCGTTCGACTACTCACAGGTGCCTCAGACACAAGCTCCTTTATTGTTTTATTCCCACCAAATTTCTTTAGTTGTTTTAGAAGATTGAATCGCCTAACTGATTCATTTACTTCATCTAAACTGCCGATCGGCAATTCCGTATCCTTTTGGCTATCTGTGATACTTGAATCACTTTTACTTACGATCTCATCTACATAGATCTTCATAGTTTTAGAATCAGTCGAAATAGACTTACTCTCAATGTCAGAAAATAAATCCTGATGCCACAATGCTGAAAAAATTATTTCGATGCTTAAGTCTTCAATTGAATTTTTTAGCTTGGGGATGCTTATTGGGCCCGATTCACGAATGAGTTTTCTCAAGTCATCAATTGATCGTGAATATTTCTTGTCATCTTTGTAGTTAGCGTACTGGTATAGAAATCGTAAATTCTCAACGTATACTTTCGAAATGAATCGATCATCTATTACTCGATGTCGCAGACCACTACCTTGCAAATAACTGTCTAAAGGGGGTATTTCAAAGAATCCTGTCTCTTTGTTTTCTCTGTATCGACCTGGGTATTTTTTTGCGAGCTTAATGAGCTCTTCATATGGTTTATATTCTTCAAAACCAATAAAGTCTTTTGAGACTATGAAGCAATCCATAGTTTGAAGATGCTTAATCCACCTTCCATTTTGATTTTGGTATTTCAATTCAACTTTATGACTAGGTTGATCCCAATATCCCAATACCTCTTTACTGAATTCATTTATAAGAATTATTGGATATTCGATCGTTTTACTTTCTGACTGAATAACTACTCCCATTTTCTTGCTGGGGAACCGGGATGTAATATTTGGAGCCCCACCTCGAGTTCTAACTCTTCTTGCGGGTTCAGATCGCATTACTCCTTCTGCGATTTGCATTCCTCTCTCTGGAATACCGTATTTAATACAATAACTTAGGCATGAATTGATTACTTTTTCGTTTCTGGTTTCTTGTGAAATCATCGGTCTTGAAGTTCTATTTATTCTCAGAAAATTATGCATATCCGTCGTTGAAGGAAACCACTCATTAACTAAGCTAGATCTATTAGTTTGGACTTATAGCAATCTAGTCATCATTGTTATGATGCATTTATTAGGTTACGACTTGATTATTAGATTGCGTAAGTAAGATTAACTTTTAGAAAAATCTGCGGCAGTTAACCGAATTTAGACTCAAGATTTTTACATTTTGTTGAGGCGTCTTTTATCGCTTTCTCAATACCATTGGTAGACCAAGAATTAAAAGGAATATCGAAGTACTCTTTAGCTTTACATTAGTCAGAGTTTAGATAGTTGATACTCAACTCATCCGCTCTTGAAAGAATTACTGCCAGTCGATTGAGGTCATACACGCCCATATCAAGCATGACTAAATACCCAAGAATGAATTTACCTGCATGAATTACTGGCAGCGATAATTTCTGACCCATAAATTCAACGGCGACCTTTTTCCTCCGGAGGCAAAGGTCAGGGGTTCGAATCCTCTAGGGCGCGCCAATTTTTACTATATATTTCAAATACTTATAAATTCACAAGGATGTGAAAAAGTTGGTTTTTAGCTCAAAAAGCTATGCACAAAACGTGCACATATTGCACACAACCATGTCATCACTTTTTCGTTCTTGATACTGTGCTCTTAAATACCCAAGGAGAGCGATTTTGAACGAGCAAATTGATGTCCGAGGCGATGGTCGGATCGTCCTTTATAGACGCTCAGATGCCCCCAATGCCGTTTATCAGTTCCTCAGAGGGTATGCTTGTTCGTCGGTTTCCTGCCATCGCTGGTAAATCTCGTTACTCCAATTCGACTGCACCCAAGCGATCACTTGGTCGATTTGACGACCTGATAATTTCTCAGCGAAGGCCGGCATGCTGCCGCCAA
>CBFHYJ010000056.1:0-10275 GCA_965659945.1 Sedimenticolaceae bacterium
AGATGGAAGTAATTCTTCTGGAAAAAGTAGCAAACGTTGGTGCATTGGGTGACAAGGTTACCGTCAAGTCTGGTTACGCTCGTAACTTCTTGATCCCTCAGGGCAAGGCAGTATTTGCAAGCGAGTCAAACGTTGCAGCATTCGAAGCACGTCGTGCAGAACTCGAGAAGCAGGAAGCTGACAAGCTAGCTGCTGCTGAGTCACGCAAGGCGGCTATCGAGGCGATCGACGGCGTTACTATCTCTCACCAAGCAGGTGAAGAGGGTAAGTTGTTTGGTTCTGTTGGTACCAATGACATTGCTGATGCAGTGACTGCAGCAGCGGGTGTTGAAGTAACGCGAGCTGAAGTACGTATGCCTGAAGGTGCGATTCGTGAAGTTGGCGAATTTGAGTTCGCAATTCACTTGCATACCGACTTAGACGCAACTGTAAAAGTTACTGTTGTTGCTGAGTAATCAGCCTTGCTGATTACCTGAAAGAACACCCTAGCAAGTTACTTGCTGGGGTGTTTTTGTGGCCGCTGTTTGACTGATCGATTAGCTGATCAGTCCCAGCGGCTTTTGTGTTTTAATGCAGTGATGTCAGACGAACTAAATCCTCCTGCCTCTTACGAAGATTACAACGACAACACTGTCTCAATGCCTGTAGATCAGGCGTTGGAAACACTTCGTGTGCCGCCGCATTCTGTGCAGGGCGAGCAATCTGTTTTGGGTGGCTTAATGCTCAACTCAGAAGCGTGGAATGAGATCTCTGACAAGATTGCGAGCGAAGATTTTTACCGCCGCGAACACCAGCTTATTTTCCAAGCTATGCAGGCGTTATCCGAGGCAGATCAGCCACTAGATGTGGTCACGATTGCTGAAGAGTTAGAACGTCGATCAGAACTGAATGATGTCGGCGGCATGCCTTATCTTGGTATGTTGGCAAACGAAACACCGACCGCATCAAATGTGCCGGCTTATGCGCGAATCGTGCGTGAGCAATCGGTAATGCGCCAGTTAATCAAAGTCGGGAATAAGATTGCAGACAGCGGTTACCGTCCTGAAGGGCGTCCAGTAGACGATCTGCTCGATCAAGCCGAGACTGAAGTCTTTAGGATTGCTGAGCAAAAAGATAAAGGTCGCCAAGGTTTCCAAAATATTCAGGCCTTGCTAACCAAAACGGTCGATAAGATCGATGAGCTCTTTAACAGTGACGATGCCCTCACGGGTGTGTCAACGGGCTTTAATGACTTTGATGGTCGCACCTCAGGTTTGCAGAAATCTGATCTGGTTATCGTGGCAGGTCGCCCATCGATGGGTAAGACCACTTTTGCGATGAATATGTGTGAAAACGTCGCGATTGGCGCTGGCGTACCGGTAGCCATCTTCTCAATGGAGATGCCAGCCGAGGCACTGACCATGCGTATGATTTCATCGCTCGGTCGTATCAATCAGCAAGCCGTGCGCTCAGGTAAGTTAGAAGATGACGATTGGCCGCGTGTGACCTCAGCTGTCAACATTCTTAGCCAAGCAAAAATCTTTATTGATGATTCAGCCGCACTAACACCCAATGAGATACGTGCGCGTTGTCGCCGCTTACAAAAAGAGCATGGCCAACTAGGCATGGTCATGGTCGACTATTTGCAGTTAATGCGTGCGCCAGAAGCGGGTGATAACCGTGTTAACGAGATCTCCGCAATCTCGCGTGGCTTAAAAGCCTTAGCTAAAGAATTAAAATGTCCAGTGGTTGCGCTATCGCAGCTTAACCGTTCCCTTGAGCAGCGTCCGAATAAACGTCCGGTCATGTCAGACCTTCGTGAATCGGGCGCGATAGAACAAGATGCTGACTTGATCGTGTTTATCTATCGCGATGAAGTCTATAACGAAGACTCTCCGGATAAAGGTAAGGCCGAGATCATTATTGCTAAGCAACGTAATGGTCCTATCGGTACCGTTAATCTGACCTTCCAAGGTCAGTTCACTCGCTTTGATAACTTTGCGCGTGATGTCTACGAAGAGATGGACTACTAAGCAGCATGCCACTTAACAACGCATGGGCCACGATTGATCACGCTGCGTTGTTACACAACGCTTCGCGTGTCGGCGAGTTGGCTCCCAATAGCAACATCATGGCGGTGATTAAGTCGCATGGTTATGGGCATGGTGCAATCGCATTGGCCTTTGCACTGCAAGGTAAAGTCGATGCTTTTGCCGTTGCGCGTGTCGAAGAAGGCTTAGCGCTTCGTGCAGAAGGTATTACCAAAGCTATCTTAGTGCTTGAAGGTTTATGCTCACCAGAGCAATTGTCACTCGCGCAACAAAATCAGCTTGATGTCGCTATTCATCACCCTAAGCAATTAGAGTGGCTTGATGCCTTAAATGGCCCATTGGGTTGTTGGATTAAAGTCGATAGCGGTATGTCGCGTTTAGGTCTGCTTCCAAATCAAGTGCCCGCAGTATTAATGGCTGTTCAACAGCATAACTCCCTCAAGCTCAAAGGCGCGATGACGCACTTGGCGAATGCCGATGATCCGCAAGACGGTAAAACCGATATTCAGCTCGCGGCCTTTAATGAGATTGCATGGCCAGAGGATTTGGTGTTGTCTATTGCCAACTCAGCTGCGGTTTTAACGCGGCCAGACGCACATGCAGATTGGGTGCGACCTGGTTTGATGTTGTATGGTGCGTCACCACTACTCAATCAAAGTGCTCAATCGCTTGGCTTAAAGCCTGTGATGCAGTTATCGAGTCGGTTAATTTCAATCAAGCAATTAAATGTCGGCGATACCGTTGGTTATGGTGCGACATGGAAAGCCAGTGAGGTTATGCCGATGGGCATAGTCGGCATTGGTTATGGCGATGGGTATCCACGCGAAGTGCCAGCTGAAGCTTATGTGCTGATCAATGGTAAGCAAGCCCCGATCATTGGTCGTGTCTCGATGGATATGATCACGGTCGATCTGCGCGGCATTGATTGTGTGGTCGGTGATGAGGTCACCTTGTGGGGTGAAGGCTTACCGATTGATTTTGTCGCACAATGGACAAACACTATTGCCTATACCTTGATGTGTGGTGTGACTCAGCGCGTTCAGCGCATTAACAAATCATAATGATGGCAAAAGCAGCAAAAACAACCTATGTATGTACCGAGTGTGGTACTAACTTTCCTAAGTGGGCGGGGCAGTGTACTGATTGTGGTGCATGGAATACCTTAGAAGAAACCGTACCATCCGCAGCACCCGAACAAGGCCGCTTTGCAGGCTATGCCGGTGAAACACCTGCGGCAATTCGTGCATTAGCTGATGTCTCTGCCGAAGAGACCTCGCGTATCAGTACAACCTTGAATGAGCTTGATCGCGTTCTGGGTGGTGGCTTGGTGCTCGGTTCGGTGACCTTGATCGGCGGTGATCCGGGTATTGGTAAATCAACGCTATTGATTCAAGCGATGTCATTGCTTAGCGAGAAGATGTCGACCTTGTATGTCAGCGGAGAAGAATCAGCAGAGCAGATTAGCTTGCGTGCGCATCGATTGGGTTTGCCTGGAGATAAGGTGCAGCTACTGACTGAAACCTGCGTTGAGCGCATTATTCAGTTAGCGCAGCAACACAAACCCAAAGTGATTGTGCTCGACTCCATTCAAACCTTTTACACCCAAGAGCTCAACTCGGCGCCCGGTTCGGTGGCGCAAGTGCGTGAATCAGCGGCGCGCTTGGTGCGCTTTGCTAAGCAAACGGGTACCAGTTTGTTCTTGGTGGGTCATGTCACAAAAGAAGGCGCGTTAGCGGGTCCTCGTGTGCTCGAGCACATGGTGGATACCGTGTTGTACTTTGAAGGCGAGAGTGGCTCTCAGTTCCGTTTGATTCGTGCTATTAAGAACCGCTTTGGTGCAGTCAATGAGCTCGGTGTCTTTGCGATGACCGATAAAGGTCTCAAAGAAGTCAGCAACCCCTCAGCGATTTTCTTATCCCGGCATGAACAACAAGTGGCTGGTAGTGCCATTTTGGTAACTCGTGAAGGAACGCGCCCAATGTTGGTTGAGGTGCAAGCACTGGTGGATCAAAGCCCGCTGGGTAACCCGCGTCGTGTGGCTTTAGGTTTAGAGCAAAATCGTTTGTCGATGTTGCTTGCGGTGCTACATCGTCATGGCGGCGTCGGCATGTTCGACCAAGATGTTTTCTTAAATGTGGTTGGTGGTGTTCGCGTTACAGAACCTGCCGCTGACTTACCTGTGTTGCTTGCCGCCTTATCGAGCTTCCGCGATCGTCCCTTACCGATGGAATTAGCCGCTTTTGGTGAGGTGGGTTTGGCAGGTGAAATACGCCCAGTCCCCAATGGTCAGGATCGTCTGCGTGAAGCGCTCAAACACGGCTTTACCCGAGTGATTGCGCCAAAGAGCAACGTGCCTAAAAAGCCTATCGATGGCTTAGAGATTACTCCGGTGACCCGCCTGAGTGAGGCGATTGACGCGATAACTTAAGCGCTCGGCTTTTCAATTCGTCTTTCTAAGGGGCGAATGCGAGCCGTCTTTACCACGTTGTCTTGAATCTGAATGATGTCGATTGGGTAGCCTTCAATCATCAAAGAGGTGCCGGCCTCTGGCAGTGTTTGCAGGTATTCCACAATCAAACCATTCAGTGTTTTAGGTCCTTCGGTGGGTAGTTCCCACTGCATGTTACGCGATAGCTCACGCAGTAGTGCTGTGCCATCCACGAGATAGCTGCCATCATCTTGAGGGTGTACCGATGCAATGTGATCAGATGGATCAGTTGCAAACTCACCCACAATCTCTTCAAGTAGGTCTGCCATGGTGAGTAGACCATGCACGTCACCATATTCATCTACGACCAAGCCCCAACGACGTCGATTGCGTTGGAAGTTAATCAGCTGTTTATTAAGCGGTGTGCCTTTCGGAATGAAGTAGGGCTCGCGGATTAGCTCACGCAGTTCTTCG
Organism: Sedimenticolaceae bacterium; assembly: GCA_965659945.1. Taxonomy (GTDB): domain Bacteria; phylum Pseudomonadota; class Gammaproteobacteria; order Chromatiales; family Chromatiaceae; genus VMDJ01. Next base: position 4,933 of record CBFHYJ010000056.1, read on the forward strand.
TGAGTTAGTCCATCACTATCGAGCGCCTCTTTAAGAATGTTGCGCGAGTGAATAAAGCCAAGTACATGGTCGATGCTGCCTTCGTATACCAACACACGGGTGTAAGGACTCTGTTGCAGTTGATCGAGAATTTCACTGATCGGTGCATCAATATCGATGCCGTCGAGCTGGGTGCGCGGCACCATGATATCTTCAACGTAGGTTTTCTCCAGGTCGAGTATGCTCAGCAACATACGTTGGTGTTTGTGCGGAATCATTGCGCCCGCTTCATTCACCACGGTTTTTAATTCTTCTCGGCTAAGCGCTTGGCCATCGCTGTCTTCTTGATAGATGCCAAGTAACTTAAGAATTGAGTTGGCCATCAGGTTGACTAGCCAAACGAGCGGGAACATCACTTTAAGCAGCGGGGTATAGATCCAAGCGGCAGGAAAGGCGACCTTTTCAGGATGCATGGCGGCTAGAGTTTTAGGTGCTACTTCAGAGAAGATCAGTACGACAAAGGTGAGGATGCCGGCAGCGATCGCAATCGCACCGTCGCCACCAAGTCGCAGTGCAATCAAGGTCGCAAGCGATGAGGCCATGATGTTGACGAAGTTGTTGCCGAGCAGAATCAGGCCAATCAAGCGATCAGGTTTCTCAAGCAGCTTGGCAGCAAGTTGCGCGCCGGTGTGACCTTCATCCGCGAGATGCTTGAGGCGATAACGGTTAAGTGTCATCAATGCGGTTTCTGAGCCAGAGAAAAATGCAGACAGGAAAAGTAAGAATACGAGTGCACTAAAAAGCACACTAAGGGGTATGTCGTCCAAAAGTTGGTTGCTCGTCTCTAGAAGATGTTTCTATTCTCGGAAGGGGGCTGCCGAGTGTCAAGGTTTAGGCTGTATAACCAAAGCAGCTGCGCGGTCTTCGCCAAGAAGGATATTAAAGGTACGGCAAGCGGATGGGGTGTCCATTACCTCGTAGCCAATGCGGTGATCCATCAAGCGGATAAGGGTGCGTGGATCAGGAAATTGGCAGCGATCGCCGGTCGCTAGGATGACTACCTCGGGTGCTTGTTTAACCACGGTAGCCAGGGCTTCTTTCGCGGTCACGCTTTTATCTTCACTTGGCCAGTCGATGGGGCTGCCAGCATTCAATAAGATGAGGCCCTTTTGATGGTCAAAGCGGCTGCCGCGCACGGTTAGCGATTCACCATCGAAGGCGTCTATTAAGTTTTGTCCGGCAGCTTCGTCGAGCACCATTTTCATGGTGTGGGCTCCTTGTGGTCATCTATGGTTGAGATGTTAACGGAAAGTGGCTGTAATAACCTTGATTTCATTGACATATGAGGGCTCACTCAGTACTTTTACCGGCTTATTTTTTCCCTTTCTCTGGTTGAGGTCTCCGTGTCACTCAGTATGGATGATTTTAGTCGCATCAAGCGTCTTCCCCCGTATGTCTTCGCTATCGTAAATGAGCTGAAGGCCGCGGCGCGAGCACGTGGTGAGGACATCATTGACTTCGGTATGGGAAATCCTGATCAACCAACCCCGCAACATATCGTGGATAAGTTGGCTGAGTCTGCGCAACGTGGTGATACCCACCGTTATTCGACGTCTAAAGGGATTCCTCGTCTGCGTCGCGCAATCAGTAATTGGTATAAAGATCGTTACGACGTAGACCTTGATCCTGAAACACAAGCGATTGTGACCATTGGCTCGAAAGAGGGCTTAGCTCACTTAGCGTTGGCTTGCATGGGTCCGGGTGACTCGGTGTTGGTACCAAACCCTGCGTATCCGATCCATCCTTACGGTTTCATTATCTCTGGTGCTGATGTGCGCCACGTGCCGGTAACGGGCGAGGTCGATTTCTTTGAAGCGCTTGAGAAGGCGATTCGTGAATCATGGCCTAAGCCTAAGATGTTGGTGTTGAACTACCCAGGTAACCCAACCGCAGAGTGTGTTGATCTGGAGTTCTTCGAGCGTGTGGTTGCGATTGCGAAAGAACACAAGATTTGGGTCGTGCAAGATTTAGCCTATGCCGACATCGTGTTCGATGGCTACAAAGCGCCATCTATCCTTCAAGTTGAAGGTGCTGATGAAATCGCGGTCGAGTTCTTCTCAATGTCGAAGAGTTACAACATGCCAGGTTGGCGTGTCGGCTTTATGGTGGGTAACAAGACCTTGGTGGCGGCATTAGGTCGCATTAAGTCTTATCTTGATTACGGTATGTTTACCCCGATACAAATTGCAGCGATTGCAGCGTTGGAGGGTCCACAAGATTGTGTGGAAGAGATTCGTAGCATGTACGAAAAGCGTCGCAATGTGCTTTGTGAAGGCTTGCATCACATAGGCTGGAATGTCGCGATTCCTAAGGCGACGATGTTTGTGTGGGCAAAAATCCCTGATGCATACAAAGAGATGGGCTCGTTAGAGTTTTGTAAAAAGTTATTAAAGGACGCAAAAGTTGCTGTCGCACCGGGCATTGGTTTTGGTGAGTACGGTGATGATCATGTGCGTTTTGGTTTGATCGAGAATGAACATCGTACGCGTCAGGCAGTGCGTGGTATTCGCGATATGTTCCGCAAAGATGGTTTGCTCGACTGAGCACGCGGACCACAGGAGTTGTAAATGAAGCCGGTTAAAGTTGGTTTATTAGGTTTAGGTACTGTCGGCGGCGGTACTTTGAATGTATTGGTGCGTAATGCACAAGAGATTGCACGTCGTGCCGGTCGTGAGATTGTTGTTAGCCATGCGGCTGCACGTGACTATGATCCATCACAGCTTGAAGGCTTAGATAACGTTGAGATTTGTAGCGATGCTTTCGATGTTGTTGCTAACCCTGAAGTCGATATCGTTGTTGAATTGATCGGTGGTTACTCACCAGCAAAAGAGCTGGTAATGAAAGCGATTGAGCACGGCAAGCATGTGGTCACTGCGAATAAAGCGCTGATTGCACTGCACGGTAATGAGATTTTCACCGCTGCACAGAAGCAGGGAGTCACCGTTGCGTTTGAAGCAGCTGTGGCTGGCGGCATTCCTATTATTAAGGCGTTGCGTGAAGGCTTATCTGCAAACCATATCAACTGGATTGCCGGCATCATCAACGGTACCGGTAACTTCATCCTGACTGAAATGAAAGAAAAGGGCCGTGACTTTGCTGATGTGCTGAAAGAAGCACAAGAGCTCGGTTATGCCGAAGCAGATCCAACCTTTGACGTTGAAGGTATCGATGCAGCGCATAAGCTGACCATCTTGGCCTCACTGGCTTTTGGTATTCCGTTGCAGTTTGAAAAATGTTTTGCCGAGGGTATCAGTAAGATTGAGCCACAAGATGTGACCTATGCTGAAGAATTTGGTTATCGCATTAAGCATCTTGGTGTAACACGTAAGACAGAAGCCGGTGTTGAGTTGCGTGTGCATCCAACCTTGATACCTGAGAAGCGTTTGATCGCTAACGTAAATGGCGTGATGAATGCCGTATTGGTTAATGGCGATGCTGTAGGACCTACCTTGTATTACGGTGCAGGTGCAGGTTCTTTGCCAACAGCGTCTGCAGTGGTAGCGGATGTGGTTGATGTGGCGCGTGCGCTGACTACTGATCCAACAAACCGTGTACCGCACTTGGCTTTCCAGCCGGGTGAATTGTCAGATACACCAGTACTCAGCATGGATGATGTTGAGACCGCGTATTACTTGCGCATGACCGTCGAAGATAAGGCTGGAGTATTAGCTGCTATCGCAGGCATCTTAAGTGAAGCAGGTATCTCTATCGATGCGATGCAACAAAAGGAGCCAGGTGATGCGGATGATTATGTGCCATTGGTTATGTTGACTCACAACGTACGTGAAGCCACTATGAATGCCGCTATCGCTAAAATCGAAGGCTTGGATGCTGTTCGTGGTTCTGTTACCCGTATCCGAGTCGAACAGCTGAGCTAATCTTTTGACCCACTATGTGGTAGCGCCAAGGTTATCGACACCGCCCAAAGGTGTCGATAACCTTGGCGCTTTATCGTCTTTAACGCCCTTATATCGTTTCCTTGCGCGCACGGATCGCCATGATCAATCTGGCGATTTCGAGCACATCATTTGGACATTGTTTGGACTACCTGAAGTGAAGGGCGATGTGCCATTAGCTGCATTGCGCTATCAGCAAGAGTCGTCTTTTCCCCTATTAAATGCAGGTCAGCAAGTCATGTTGCTTGATTGGCTCTATCTAAAACATGATCAAGATCGCCTGCTAGGCTTTCAGTTGCCTGCAGATGCCTTAACGAATGAGCAACTTGCCTCGTTAGTGGCTTACCTGAATGATTTTTTACAAGACGATGGGTTTAAGCTTTGTGTGGGTGCGGATCAACAGAGTTATGTGATCAGCGATTCGATGTGGGATATAACAACTTCGCCGCCGCGTCAGGTAGAAGGGCGTAATGTTGATTTGATGATGCCGAAGGGTGCTGATGCGCTTCGCTTTAAAAAGCTACTCAATGAATTACAGATGTTGTTGCATCAGTGGCCTGAAAATCAGCAGCGTGAGCTGAGTGGCAAGGTGACAGTATCTTCGCCTTGGGTGAGTTTTGTGAGTCAGGTCAAAGCATTGCAACCAGTGGGTTTTCAACAGTTCAGTGCGTCGCCGTCATGGATTCAGCAACTACAACATCAGGCATCACAAAAAATCGAGCATCAGCTCTCAGTGGTTACCGAATTCATGGATGCTGAGGCACAATCTGATGCGGAAGCTTGGTGGCTTGCGGCACAACGGTTTAACACATGGCTTTCGCAACAAGCTTTGAGTGATGTGGTGTTGTTTGATGCAGATGGCGGGCGCTTTGAGAACTATCAGTCATGGAGACTATGGCGCCGGTATTAAGTGGTGCTGACCCCCGCGAAGAGGTCAGCTATAAAAATTTAAGGTAGATGCACGGGCTCTGGTGCTACCCAGCCTTCTTTACGATGCTCAGCCACTACTTTGGTGTAAACGCCGCCACGCACATTGAAGTCAGAGGTCAATCGCATGTAACGCGGATTAGTTGCAGCAACAAGGTCACCAAGAATTTGATTGGTCATCGCTTCGTGGAAGCCATCCTCGTCGCGGAAAGACCAGATATACATCTTGAGAGCTTTTAGCTCGACGCATTTTTCGTCTGGGATGTATTCCAACAGTAGCTCGGCAAAATCAGGCTGGCCGGTTTTTGGGCACAAGCAGGTAAACTCTGGCATGCGAATACGAATGGTGTAGTCGCGGCCTGGATTTGGGTTATCGAAGGTTTCTAGGTCTTTGCTTGGAACTGATCCCATGACACATCTCTATGAATTACAACAGGTTGCGGAGTATATCGGAACCACTGCCTGAGTGTGTGCTCTTGAG
>CBFHYJ010000057.1:0-9832 GCA_965659945.1 Sedimenticolaceae bacterium
GCGCCATCAGCACCATCGCTTCATAACAGGCAGAGTCACCGTGAGGGTGGAATTTACCCAACACGTCACCGACTGTACGTGCCGATTTTTTGTACTTAGCGGCAGCTGATAATCCCAATTCGGACATCGCATAAACAATGCGTCGTTGTACTGGCTTTAGACCGTCACCAATGAATGGCAGCGCACGGTCCAAAATCACGTACATGGAATAATCGAGATAGGCTTTTTCAGTGAATTCGCTGAGCGGCAAGCTTTCTGTGCCGTCATCGCTATAGCGGATTTCTTGTGACATAAGGTGCTATTAAAAACGTCTAACAAAGCACCAATTTTACACGCCTATGACACTCGCAACATGCCACGAGAAGCTTTATTTTTATTGCAGCTTGTGTGCCCGCTCTGCCGCCCGTAAGTCACTGAATATCGACAAGATATCGTGATGCCAATTTTTAAAATACTGCTGCATCATAGGGTCTTCTGGATAAAACCGATCAAAGACATGTGGATTAACGATCGATAAAACCGTTTCTTCACGTTCTGCAACCACGGTTATCTTGTGTGGAATATACGAAACAAAATCTGGATGCGCTTTGGAGATTTCGCGTGCCTCAGTGCCTTTACCAAAGAAGATAGAGCGATAAAAGTCCGTGGTATAGCCAAAGCTTTGCATACCGCCATCACACTTTTGTGTATGCGCAATCGAGTAACCACGTTGCTCTAAAGCCGACTTTAAGTACTCGATAGCGACATCTGCTTTTATACTCATGCGTAACATCATCATGTCATTAGTAATCGCTTGCGCAGACGATGCGACCGTAAAGAAAGCAGCCAGTAATAGCTTTTTCATAGCGACGCCTCCTCCATGATGCTATTGAGACCTTCATTCATCGCTGCCCAAAGACGCACAAGATTATCGTTGTTAAACCAACGTGAAACGACCTTCAAATTAGGTGCAACTAGCAACACGGTGCCATCTTCTTGTTCAAGAATGGTAATCCGGCAAGGCAAAACAACCCCAACACGCGGCTCAATCGCGAGCATGCCGTAGAGTTCATTAAAGTTGCAAAAACGGATACCAACCTGACGCTTATTCACCATAAATTCGTCGAGCAAACCTTGTTCGAGGTAACGATCAGGAAAGATGCGGAAGTTAGCACCAACCAAGGACTGCTTAACGTTATTCACCGTGGTATCAAAATCATAGGGTGATTCAATCATCACCGTTGGACGCTCATCTTCAGGCAATGGTGGCGCGACTTGTTGATCTGAGCCCATCAACCGGATGAAAGCAACAATATCCGCCACCCCTTGGTCATCTAACAAGCCAACATCTTTAAAGCCCAACATGCCGGAATCTTTACGGCCATGCTTAATCGCAAATTCCAAGATTGGATCAGATGCTGAAGCTAAAAAACCTGGATTAGTAATTGAAGGAGGCATGACCATAAACCCCCGATGGCGAGATAAAGTCACACCTGTACCCTCACCTGCACCTGAGCCATCTTCCGCATGACACGTCACGCAATGCAGACGATAAAGTCCCTCTCCACGATCAGAATGACCACTTAAATGGGATGCCTCAAACACGACACTTTTGGTATTCGACGCTGACCGCATGTAATCGACGATGGAGCGTACATCTTCCAAACTGAAATCTGTATATGCCGGCATAACGCGGCCGGGGCGACCGAGTTGGATAGTACGTATGAGATAGAGATCATCAACGTTTTCCATCTTTTCAGGGGTTAACGGAAGACCTATTCCCCCCTTGCCGCCAAACTGATGGCACGCGGCACAATGCTGACCAAACAGCATTTCACCTCGAGCGTCAGCAAATGTGCTTGAAGAGACAACAATCAAACTCAGCACAAACAGACAGGCTAAAGGTCGCAACATTATTCACTCCTGAAACAATGTGATTTAGTTTAAGGATAGCAAAATAGGCTACAAGTGCTAACTAACTGTTATTTGATGCGCGTCAGCTCAATGAACTCTAAAGAATCGCTCTGCATTCTGCGTTGCCAATTTTATTTGTGTGCTTTCCGGCAAAAAACTTAACCACTGACGATGAAAATTAATGAACCTTGGCAACTCCTGCCAACCATTATCCGGCTCATCCCACATCGAATGACGATCAACCGGCCACACCGTGTCAGAACCTATCACAAATCGATCGTCATACTTCAAAATCAATTTTTCCCAATCTGGCAGCAACCGTCCTTCATCATTGGTTATCGGATGACTAACATAACGCCATGGATCTCGCGCTGCCAAATCCATAATCACATTCGGACATACCTCTAATATCTCTGCAACTTCATCAGGATCAAGAATTGCCCCCGCATGCGCAAATAAAAATCGGTTATCTGGGTTTGCACGACATAACCGAATGGAGGGGATGTTTCTTGAAAACTCGTTATGCACCATCAAAGGCAGATCATATTTAAGACCTAGCTCCAACAGCTTGACCATTACTGGGCTTTTATTCCATTTCGCAGAAAAGCCACCTAATAGGTGTAACTCACCGATACCTTGGTATTGCCCTGTTGCTAAATCACACTGGGCCTTTTCGAGGCTTTTCTTTTTAAATTGCCATTCCATTTTGTCGCCACTAAAACGATAAGGGCTCCAAAAGGTAATCACGCGCTCTGGCGCGAGCTTTTTTAGTTTAAGGGCGTTATCAGCGGGCGTGCCGATTACTACCACACGGGTGACGCCGGCTTTATCGAGCATTTCAATGGCCTGCTCAGGGGTGGTGACTTCTTCTTGATCCCATTTGTAATGGGTATGCACATCAAAAATAGGCAGTGGCTTTGCGCTGGCCTGAATACTGATCAACAGACCTAAGCATAATCCGCTTAAACCTCGGCCAAATCGCCTTTCTTTTGTAACCATGCTTTGCGATCCCCTGCGCGCTTCTTTGCTAGCAGCATATCCAAAATACGGTTTGTGTTATCCCCAGCATCAATGGTTAATTGCACCAAGCGACGCGTATCAGGATGAATGGTCGTTTCACGCAATTGCGCTGGGTTCATCTCACCCAAGCCTTTGAAGCGTTGTATTGACACCTTACCGCGAATCTTTTCCGCTTCAATCCGATCTAGCACACCTTGTCGCTCTGATTCATCGAGTGCGTAGTAAACCTCTTTACCCACATCAATACGATACAACGGCGGCATGGCCACATACACGTGACCTTCTTGTACCAACTTGCGGAAGTGACGTACAAACAGTGCACACAACAACGTTGCAATGTGCGCACCGTCAGAGTCCGCATCAGCCAAGATACAGATCTTGCCAAAACGTAATTTAGATAGATCATCAGAACCCGGCTCAACGCCAATCGCGACGGAAATATCGTGCACCTCTTGCGAAGCTAAGACTTCCGTGGGATCGACTTCCCAGGTATTCAAAATCTTTCCGCGCAACGGCATGATCGCTTGGAAATTTTTATCGCGCGCCTGCTTAGCAGAACCACCTGCAGAGTCACCCTCTACTAAGAACAACTCAGTACGCTCTTGATCATCGGATAAGCAATCTGCCAACTTGCCTGGCAATGCCGGCCCCTGGCTGACTTTTTTACGCGCGACTTTTTTGCCCGCACGCTGACGTGCTTGCGCGGCATTAATTGCCAATTCAGCAATCTGCTCTCCAAAATCGGTATGTTGATTTAACCAAAGACCAAACGAATCTTTCACCACACCCGAGACAAACGCTGCACATTCACGTGATGACAAACGCTCTTTGGTTTGTCCTGAGAACTGAGGGTCAGCCAGCTTCACTGACAAGATGTAGCTCACGTTATTCCAGACATCATCTGGCGCCAGCTTTACGCCGCGCGGCAATAAGTTACGAAACTCGCAGAACTCACGTACCGCATCAGTCAAACCTGTCCGCAAGCCATTAACATGTGTACCGCCCTGAGCGGTTGGAATCAGGTTCACATAACTTTCAGAAACCGATTCACCGCCTTCTGGCAACCACAAGACGGCCCAATCAGCGGCTTCTGCATTACCTGCCATCGCACCAATAAAAGGCGTTTCTGGCAAGGTGGTTGTTCCTTGCAGCTCATCCATCAAATAATCTTGTAAGCCGTCGGCATAACACCAGACATCCGAGTCTTTTTGCCCTTCTTGATGGAAATGAATCTCCAAGCCCGGGCATAACACCGCTTTAGCACGCAGATTATGTTGTAGCTGTTTAACGCTGAACTTTGGGCTATCAAAGAACTGGGCATCTGGCCAAAAGCGAACGCGCGTACCGGTATTGGCTTTACCCACTTTGCCAACTACTTCGAGCTCAGATTTCTTTTCACTGTTCGCAAATGAGATGTTGAACTCTTCGCCGCCACGTTTGACCCAAACCTCAAGGTGTTTGGACAAGGCATTAACCACTGAGATACCCACACCGTGCAAACCGCCTGAGAACTGGTAGTTATCATTCGAAAACTTACCGCCAGCATGCAGCTTGGTGAGAATCAATTCAACGCCAGAGAGGCCTTGTTCAGGATGGATATCCACCGGCATGCCGCGGCCATCATCGGCAACCTCAAGAGAGCCGTCTTTAAAGAGCGTGACTTCGATTTTTTTGGCATGACCGGCCATCGCTTCGTCGACGCTGTTGTCGATAACCTCTTGCGCGAGGTGATTAGGTCGATCGGTATTGGTGTACATACCAGGGCGCTTACGCACTGGCTCAAGACCACTTAGTACCTCGATGGATGACGCATCGTAATTGCTCATTAAGAAACTTCTCGTTTTATTTTTTAATATCGCAGTTGCTTCACTGCATGCTCAGACTTTGGGCGGACATCATCACAAATGTAGTCTCGAGCCACTTCTGCCCGATAGGTGCCACCACGAATTTTTTTCCATCGTGGCATCTTCACAACCCGTAAAGGCTTTGACCGAGTGGGATTAGCATAGGCATACACTTTGTACTCACCAGTCGCACAACGAATTCCTTCATAAGTACCGTTATAGGCATTATCAGAACGCACCACAAACCATGTTCGAGTCACATAGTCTTTATCACTTACCGTGACATTCTCAAGATCCATCGAGAAACGCATCCCCGATGGCATCGCATCAAGCTTGTCGACACGCAGCTGTTTAAGGTTTTCTTCCTGGGGCAACTTATTGACCTGCGTCTCGATCTCTACCCAAGGCACTTCCAATGAGGGATCGTAACCATTCTCAATCGGCGCATAAGGATCGTAGGCCTCGACAGCAAATATCTGGGTCGAGAAGATCAAAAAAAGCAGAGGGAGTTTTTTCATGAGCGGGAATTCTACCTGTTCTCAAAGGCCACTGCGCAAGCATCGCGACTGTCGGTTAGAATGCGCACATTGAAGGAATTCTCTATGACGAAAAAAGCCAAACAAAGTTCTTTTGAAGATGCGCTAAACGAGCTCGAAGCACTGGTTGAGCAAATGGAAAGTGGTGATCTGTCGCTTGATCAGTCATTGGCCGCTTTTGAAAAAGGCGTAGCACTCACTCGTCAGTGCCAAAAAGCACTCAGCGAAGCTGAGCTTAAAGTCCAAACACTGACTAGCGCTGATGGCGAGCCTGAGCCATTCGATGATGACGCTTGAACCGGCGCTTGCTGAACTTTTTTCTCTTGCTAAAAAACGTGTCGAGAACACACTCGAAAGCATTCTACCGGCTGTAGCCAGCGAACCTTCTCGCTTACACACGGCGATGCGCTATGCCGCGCTAGGTGAAGGTAAACGCGTGCGACCTTTACTAGTCTATGCCGCCTCACAAGCAGTTTATTCAGATTATTCATCGTCCGACTCAGCAGCAGCCGCGGTTGAGCTGATCCATGCCTACTCGCTTGTGCATGATGACCTTCCCGCTATGGATGACGATGATCTTCGCCGTGGTCGCGCCACGGTGCACAAAGCTTTCGATGAAGGAACTGCGGTACTGGTTGGTGATGCACTCCAGACGCTGGCTTTCGATGTTCTTATTAATGATGAGCACATCGCCGATTGCACCAAGCTAGAGATGTTGAAATGGCTCTCGCGTGCGAGCGGAGTCGCCGGCATGGTGGGTGGTCAGGCACTGGATATTCAATCAGTAGACGTCGAACTGGATCTTAAACATCTCGAGCAGATGCACAATCTGAAAACTGGCGCCTTGATCGAGGCCAGCGTTGCTCTCGGCGCTCTTTCCAACCCAAAGCTTGATAGTGACGATTTCGACAAATTGGTCATCTATGCCAAATGCATCGGTCTCGCATTTCAGGTTAAAGATGACCTTTTGGACATCGAAGCGAGCAGTGAAACCCTCGGAAAAACTCAGGGTAAAGATGCGGCGGCAAACAAACCTACTTACCCTGCGCTTTTAGGTCTTGAAGGCGCACGGGATAAAGCCAATGCTCTCCTCGAGCAAGCCCTTGAAGCACTTGAGAATTTTGGTGATTCCGCCGATCCCTTGCGTGATCTGGCCAAATACATCGTTCAGCGCGACCATTAACTCGCTATGACGCACTGAAATCGGCATAATGCACGGCCATTTTGGCCAAGCTGGGCGCCGCGGTATAATTCCGAGCAAATTACTCAGCTATTAATGACGATGAAAAGCGTCCACGAATCCATGACACAAAGCAGTAACACCTCAACCGACATCGCAGACGTGCAATCAAGCGCCGATACGCGCCAGATCGCCATTAATAAGGTGGGTATAAAAGATATCCGTCACCCAGTGCGCGTGAAAGACCGTTCTGAGGGTGAGCAAGCTACAATCGCTAACTTCAACATGTATGTGTATTTGCCTCATAACTTCAAAGGCACGCATATGTCACGCTTCGTGCAAATTCTGAATACACACGAGCGCGAGATCACTCTCGACTCTTTCAAAGTGATGCTCGAAGAGATGGCTGAGCGACTCGAGTCGACCGAAGGTCATATCGAGATGAGCTTCCCATTCTTTGTGAACAAGAAAGCACCCATCTCTGGTGTTGAAAGCTTGCTTGATTATCATGTCACCCTACTCGGCCAGATCCAAGATGGTATATCTGACATCTCAGTCAAAGTAATCGTACCTGTTACCAGCTTGTGCCCATGCTCTAAAAAGATCTCAGACTACGGCGCTCACAACCAACGCTCACACGTTACCTTGACGGTACGTATGGATGAGTTTGTTTGGATCGAAGAGTTGATTGATCTTGTTGAAGCGGAAGCATCATGCGAATTGTTTGGCCTGCTCAAACGTCCTGATGAAAAGTATGTCACCGAGCGCGCTTACGACAATCCAAAGTTTGTTGAAGATATGGTGCGTGACGTTGCTGCTCGCTTAAACGCTGATGATCGTATCTCGGCCTATACCATCGAGTCAGAAAACTTCGAGTCGATTCACAATCACTCTGCTTACGCACTGATCGAACACGATAAACGTGCATAAAAAAACCCGGCTTAGCCGGGCTTTTTTATGCACCCAATCCAGGCAAATAGTGCGCCAGCAACTGCATGCAACCCAATGCTGCTAAGCCTGCCAAGATGTCATCGAACATAATACCGAACCCACCTTTGAGCTTTTTATCGGCTAGTGAAATTGGCCAAGGTTTGATGATGTCGAAAAAGCGGAACAGTACAAAGCCAATCACAATCCATTGCCAACCCGAGGGAGCTGCAATCATTGTGATGAAGTAACCAGCAAACTCATCCCACACAATACCCGGATGATCGTGTACACCGAGATCTTTCGCTGACCAGCCACAAATGAATATACCCAACAACGATACCGCTACCGTCATTACGATATACCACTCTAACGGAAGATATGAGAGCGGCAGATAAAGACCAACGGCAAACAAGGTGCCCATGGTACCGGGCGCCTTAGGCGTACAGCCCGAGCCAAAACCAAACGCCATCAAATTGATGGGGGTCATATCGGGCTTGGGTAAATCACTGCGTTTTGTCATCGTTAATTCGTAAAGTGGTCATAGCCACGAGCTACGTAGGCATCAACATCACCATTGGGTGACATTGCGCGTACCTGCTCGCCTTGTTCAATCATGCCAATCCATGTCACAGGTACATCATGTTGCTGCATCGCTGTCTCAAATGCAGCTTGATGTTGTGCAGGTACCGTCATACATAACTCATAATCATCACCCGCCGATAGTGGCAGAGACCAATCACCAGACTCAGTCACATACTCAGCAACGGCATCAGACATTGGCAGCTTATCTAAATAGATCAAAGCACCGACACCACTCTCTTCGCAGATATGTCCAAGGTCACTCCCAAGACCATCAGACAAATCAATTGCGCAGCGAGAATGCGTAGCCGCCATTAGTCCTAACTCAACACGGGGATCAGGAAGGTCTAATCGCTGCTTTAGTGAAGCCAAACTTCCTTGCTTCACGTAAAGACCTTGTTGCGCCAGTAAAGCCAGCCCTGCATCACCAAGCTGGCCACTGACATAAATCAGATCACCAACACATGCTGCATTGCGTCGCATACTGTGTGTCGGATCGATAAAGCCATGCACCTGCACCGTGATCGATAAAGGACCCCGGGTGGTATCACCACCTACCAGAGAGAGCTGATACTTTTTAGCCAGTTCAATAAAACCGGCCATAAAGCGTTTAATCCAGTCAGCTTCTGCATCCGGCAAGGTCACACTCAAAGTTGCCCAGGCAGGAGTAGCCCCCATTGCTGCCAAGTCACTCAAGTTGACTGCCAACGCTTTATAACCAAGAGACTGCGGATCAATATCCGCAACGAAGTGACGACCAACGACCAAGGTATCCATACTAACCGCAAGCTGCTTACCTGCCGGCACCTCTAACAGTGCGCAGTCATCACCAATACCCAGCGCAACATCGTCACGTTGGGCCGTCGCATCACGGAAGTAATCGCGAATCAGATCAAATTCGCCAGTCATAAGAAACCCTATGAGGTCTTCTTATCAGCAGCCATTTCAAACGGACGCAAATCTTTCGCCGCTTTATCTAGCACGCCGTTAACGTACTTATGGCCCTGTTCTGCACCAAAAACTTTCGCCAGCTCAATCGACTCGTTTATCACAACGCGATAAGGCGTTTCTTGATGCATCTTTAATTCATAAGCGCCCAAACGAAGAATGGCACGCTCAACCGGATCGATACTCTCTAAAGAGCGATCAACATGCGGACGAAGCGCTTCATCGAGCTCATTCATATGAGCTGCTACACCTTCAACAAGCAGCGTGAAAAAAGCCGCATCAGTTTTAGGTTCCGCATGATCCGTCAGCATATGAGGCACAACATTGACGATCGGCTGACCGCCAACTTGCCATTGATATAAGGCCTGAACCGCTAAGCTACGTGCGAGCGAGCGACCCCGACTAGCTGGCTTGCTCACCCAATTTCCTTCAACAGGTTAACCATTTCAATAGCGGTAGCCGCAGCTTCGCCACCTTTGTTACCTGCCTTGGTCCCTGCGCGCTCAATGGCTTGCTCGATGGTATCTACAGTCAATACACCAAATGCGATTGGCACACCGTGGGTTAAGGTCACTTGCGACATACCTTTAACGCACTCGCCGGCAACATATTCAAAGTGAGGCGTACCACCACGGATCACCGCGCCAAGCGCAACGATGGCATCGTACTCGCCCTTAGCGGCAACTTTATCCAAGACCAATGGCATCTCAAACGCACCCGGCAAACGCACAACCGTGATGTCTTCTTCACGTGCGCCATGACGTTTTAAAGTATCAATCGCGCCCGCTTCTAAACTATCGACAACAAAGCTATTCCAACGCGCAACCACAACACAAAAACGTGCATTGCTAACTGTCATTCCGCCTTCAATTGTTTTAACGCTCATCGATTAAGCCTCATTC
>CBFHYJ010000058.1:0-1255 GCA_965659945.1 Sedimenticolaceae bacterium
AGCAATGATTTAGCCGCAACCGATCAACTGATTCTCGACCGACTCGCCTCAGATGTCGTGCTGATTAATCAGGTCGGTCACTACATTGTTGGCAGTGGCGGCAAGCGTCTGCGCCCCGTGATCGTGCTTTTGGCTGCCAATGCCCTAGGTTACACCGGAAAACATCATATTGATTTAGCTGCGATCGTGGAATTCATCCACACCGCCACCTTATTACATGATGATGTGGTCGATGGTTCAGAGCAGCGCCGCAGTCGCGATACCGCGAATGCGGTCTGGGGCAATGCCGCTAGCGTGCTGGTCGGTGACTTCCTCTACTCGCGCTCCTTCGAAATGATGGTCGAAGTCGATGATATGCGCGTGATGAATATTCTCTCGACAGCGACCAACAAAATCGCTGAGGGCGAAGTACTGCAGCTATTGAACTGTCATGACCCCGACGTTGACGAAGCTCGCTATCGTGAAGTGATCTTGCGCAAAACCGCGACCCTCTTCGAGGCGGGCACACGCCTGGCCGGTGTGGTCACTGATGCAGATCAGGCCATTGATGAAGCACTGGCTGCATATGGTCGTCACCTCGGCACCGCTTTCCAAATGATTGACGATGCGCTCGACTATGGTTCCTCTGGTGTCGACATCGGCAAGAATATTGGTGATGACCTTGCTGAAGGCAAACCGACACTGCCACTGATTCGTGCGATGCAGGTTGGCACGCCTGAGGTGAGTGCTTTGATTCGTGAAGTGATTGAAAAAGGTGGCGTCGATCGTGTTGATGAAGTGATCAAGGCGATCCAAAGCACCGATGCGATTGAATACACCGCCAACCTTGCTCGTGAAGAAGCACGTTTAGCCAAAGAAGCACTTGAGGCGTTACCAGTATCGGCTTATCGCGATGCCCTAGCGGCCGTTGCTGACTTCTCCGTCGACCGCCCACTGTAAAAATCTCAGACATAAAAAAACCGCAAACCCAGTTATTGGGCTGCGGTTTTTTTGCTTATCGCTTAAAGGTTATCGTAACCACGCTCTTCGTGTTGCGTGATATCCAAGCCTTCTTGCTCTTCATCTGCTGTCACACGTAAGCCAACCATCGCGTCAACAACTTTAAGAACGATCCAAGTAACGACGGCAGTAAATACGATTGTTGCGACAATACCGATTAGCTGCACTTTGACTTGTTGACCCATGCTGGCGATGCCATCCGCAAAGCCATAACCACTAAATACACCCAATGTGGTTGCTGAGAAGATACCGGCTA
>CBFHYJ010000058.1:1355-9711 GCA_965659945.1 Sedimenticolaceae bacterium
ACCCATGCTGGCGATGCCATCCGCAAAGCCATAACCACTAAATACACCCAATGTGGTTGCTGAGAAGATACCGGCTAACAAGGTACCTAACATCCCGCCCACACCGTGCACCGGGAACACATCGAGAGAATCGTCGATCTTCAACACGCGCTTGATGTACATGGTTGCGTTAAAGCACACGAAACCTGCCAACAGACCAATGATCAATGCACCACCTGGACCGACAAAACCCGACGCTGGGGTAATAGTGCCAAGACCTGCCACCATACCAGTAACCGCACCTAGTGCACTTGGCTTACCGAACTTGATCCACTCCATTGCAACCCAAGTGATCACACCCATCGCTGCAGAGATATGCGTAACTAACATCGCCATCGAAGCATCACCATTCGATGCCAACGCAGAACCACCGTTAAAGCCGAACCAACCGACCCACAACATACCCGCGCCAGCAACGGTCATGGTCATGTTATGTGGTGGCATAGCCGTTGTTGGGAAACCACGACGCGGACCCATCACCACCGCTGCAACTAATGCCGCAACACCTGCTGTGATGTGCACAACGGTACCGCCCGCAAAGTCGTAAAGACCCATCTCGCCTAACCAGCCACCGCCCCATACCCAGTGGGTAACCGGTACGTAACAAAGCAACAACCAGATCGCACTGAAAAGAAGCATCGCAGAAAACTTCATTCGCTCAGCAAAACCACCCACGATCAACGCTGGTGTAATCACCGCGAAAGTCATTTGGAACAACATGAACAATGACTCAGGAATATCACCACTCAAAGTGTCTCTGCCAACACCTGCAAGCAGCACCTTGCTGAAATCGCCGATGTAGGCATTACCTTCACCAAACGCCAAGGTATAACCAACCAGCAACCACAAGACTGACGCGACTGCCGCGATAGAGAAACATTGCATCAATACCGACAAAACGTTCTTGCTGCGAACCAAGCCCGCGTAGAACAGTGCCAAGCCAGGCAAGGTCATGAATAGAACCAGTGCGGTTGAAGTCATGATCCAACTGGTATTAGCCGCGTTCAGCTCATCAGCAAAACTCACAGACGGCAGCAGCACAAGCAGCGCCAACAACACTTTAGTAATTGATACGTTCAACATTTGAAACTCTCTCTCGATCTCGATTGTTACTTTTGGGGTTTGCCCCATTTTGTTATTCCGTCTGTTAAAGCAGGTAGCGTGCCAAAATAGTGCATTTTAAAAACAATCACTTAGGTATTTTGGCTTTCAGAAAGGTGCACGAATCTGCACCAGATTAGTGCAATTGCACCAAAAGGACAAAAAAACACCCTCGGGAGAGGGTGTGTAGTCAACAATCAACTAGGGAGTAACCGTCACATGAATAAAACGGTTAACCATTAGTCGGCGGCCCTTTGGAAAAGTTCAGCCAAAAGCTACTCAACGCCTTCAACTCCAATCCACCCATAAGCCACGCCTCTTTAAAGTGCAGGCAAATTAACGAGATACACCCCTAAATAAAGCCAAAGCCTACCTGTCTCTTATGAAATTAAACCCGTCGACAATTGAATTTACTATAATCCCGCATCAAATTTAGTTGGCCAAGAAAGGTCTCTTTTAAAACTTAAGCGGGCTTAATCAAATGCATCTACGTAGACTTTTTATTTCAATCCTTTTGACTTTCAGCTTTACCTTTGCTCATGCCGAAAACCCTGCAATGGAAGGCATGCAAGAGTACATGGATTTTTCAGGCTACGAGGCAGGCATCATCGTTCCACAGCAAATTGATGAAACTGTTTTCAAAACAGCCCTGTTTGTTGATACCCGTGATGCAGGTCAATTTGAGAAAGACACCATACCCGGCG
Source organism: Sedimenticolaceae bacterium (assembly GCA_965659945.1). GTDB lineage: Bacteria > Pseudomonadota > Gammaproteobacteria > Chromatiales > Chromatiaceae > VMDJ01. The sequence continues at coordinate 3,200 of CBFHYJ010000058.1, forward strand.
CTATTAATATTGAGTGGCGACAGGTACTCAACCAACTAGACGAGATCCCTGAAGACCGCATGACTATTTTGTTTTGCAACACTGGTAGCCTCTCAGCACAAGCTGTTTTCGCATTACGCGTTGTTGGCAGAACAAATGTGCTCGTACTCCAAAGCGGCATCAACGGCTGGCACGCCAACGCCCCCTACAAGCCCTAAGGTTTAAAACGGCAATGGGTAAGCACGAAGCAGCTTACCCATTTCATCGAGCAACCCATCCGACAAGCTGAACTCAAAGGCTGCGATATTGTCCTCAAGCTGTTGCAGGTTAGTCGCTCCGATAATGGTTGAGGTCACCCCGTCGACTTGGGCACACCACGCCAAAGCAAGCTGAGCGGTTGTCATCTGATGATCGGCGGCTAACTGCACCAATTGCTTCACCGCTGCATTCACCTGATCGGTGTCACGGAACAAGCCTAACCGCTGCGCCTTAGACCAACGCGCACCCTCAGGTCGCGCACCGTCGATGTACTTACCACTGAGCACGCCACCCGCTAACGGCGACCAAGGCAAATACGCGACCTGCTCATGCACACAATTCTCAATCAAATACGGCCAGTCCTTGGTGTGCAGCAAACTAAATTCATTCTGGATCGACACCGGACGCGGCAAGCCATGCTTCTTAGCTAACTTGATATAGGTGTTGATACCCCAAGGCGTGTCATCAGACAGTCCAAACTCGCGAATCTTGCCCGCCTGTTGAGCATCATCCAAGGCACACAAAATGTCATACATACCTGCCTCATGTGCTGCAGCATCCACCTCAGAAAAGGTCAGCATACCGGGCCAATGTTTTGCGAAATGTGGTGAGGTGCGGTTAGGCCAATGCAATTGATAGAGATCGATATAGTCGGTTTGTAAACGCACTAAAGAATCATCAATCGATCGCTTAATCGCTGCCGCATCAATATCTTTTCCCTGTCGAATCCAAGGCAAGCCATTACCCGCAATCTTCGTTGCCAAAACAAACTCACCGCGTCGAGATGCATTCTCAGCAATCCAATTTCCAATAATCGCTTCTGTGGTGCCGTAAGTCTCAGGCGTTGGCGGCACCGCGTACATCTCAGCGGTATCAATAAAGTTAACGCCTCGGTCTAACGCAAATTCGATTTGCGCATTGGCGTCTTGCTGATTGTTTTGCGTGCCCCACGTCATGCTGCCTAAGCAGACCACAGAGACATCGATGGAACTTGATCCTAATGAATTAACTTTCATAACCACTCAATCTATCGTGAACGTCGCATAGCCAGATATCACCAACCTAGCCACTGTATGCCAAGCACATACACTGCAGTGCCTACGAGAATACTAACCATTGCTTGACGGAAAATAAGGTGCACAAGCGCTGTAATGACCATAGCAATCGCCAGCAAAGCCTGTCGACTGCCCTGCGCATCAAGCAAACCAATCACACTAAAGCCCACCAAGACCATCAAAATCATCACTGGTAGGACACGCCCAACATGAAGCAGCAGCCGTGAATCTTTATGTGACTTCAAGAACACAAAGGGAATTGCAAGAGTAATGAAGGTTGCAAGCCCCATCACCGCAAAAAATACAATCAGCTCAGCCGTTGTCATATCGATACCTCTTTACGGTAGCCTAAGAGCGAGATCATCAAGATACCGAGCAGACTCAAGAGCAAAAATTGTTCAGGCAACACGAGCCAGCTAACAAACACGATGACAGCTGCCAAAAACACATAAGGGACATGCTGGAGTTGATGCAAGCGATCGATCAGTAACACTAAAAATAATGCCAACATCGAAAACTCAAAGCCCTCGCTATTAAACGAGAAGATCGACTGAAGACCTGCACCGAGTGCACAGCCAGTAATCCATGCCAAATGGTTTAGCAGGGTGACTGAAAAATAATAAGACTGCCTCTCCGCAGCTGGCACCTCGTTATGCGTCACCACAGCATAGGTCTCATCGGTCAAACCAAAGACCAGATACCAGCGCCGCCAACCGGATAAGGAATAACGATTAATCAGTGTTAAACCATAGAACACATGGCGTGCATTGATTGCCAAGGTCGCAAGAAACGCCTCGAGTAACCCCGCGCCCGAAGCGAGCAAGCCGACGGCAAGAAATTGCGCAGAACCCGCATAAATCATCACACCTGAGAGTGGCGCTAACCACCAGGCATAACCCAAGCTTTGAAACAGCACACCAAAAGCCATGCCCAACGGGATGTACCCCAGCATGACCGGTAAAGAGTGCTTCAGCGCTAAGCGGAATGGACTTAAGACCATTTTCAATAGATTACAGCTATATGCATAGATAATAATCAATAGTTAAGCAAAGTATTAGCTGATAGCTCTAACTCGCCCGTTTTCATACGCTACACACCTATTTTCATTCAAGAATTTGATTCTTATGTTGCACAATTTCCTACCCTTCCTTCGTTGGTTCCCCATGGGAAAAGATGGCATCCGCGCAGACCTTCTTGCAGGGGTCACGGTTGCACTTGTTTTAGTGCCTCAGAGTATGGCTTATGCACAACTCGCCGGGCTACCCGTGGTCTATGGTTTGTATGCGTCTTTTATCCCGGTAATCATCGCATCACTTTGGGGATCATGTAGCCAGCTACACACTGGACCTGTTGCCATGTTGTCGCTGATGTCCGCAGCCGCACTGATTCCATTTGCAACACCTGGCAGCGACACTTTTATACAGCTTTCTGTGATGCTTGCCTTAATGGTGGGTGTCTTGCGATTAACTCTCGGCGCTCTGAGCTTAGGTGCCATCGTTAACTTGCTCTCAAGCCCGGTCATCATTGGCTTTACCAACGCAGCAGCATTAATCATTGGACTTTCCCAATTAAGTAAAGTTATTGGCGTGCCATTTCCACGTACCGATAACTATCTTGCCGACCTTTGGCGCGTGTTGGAACAGATCCCGGACTTCCACTTACCCACATTATTATTTGGTGCAGGCGCATGGATCTTGATAGCGCAACTCCGTAAGCATCAACCAAAACTTCCCGGTGTGCTCATTGCTGTTGCGATCGCCACAATTGTCAGCGCGTTAGTTGGGTATGAAAATAAAATCAACGTACCTATTGCTAACATCAACGACCAAGTTGCACGCGATAAGCTCGAACGCTTTGATAACGCGAACAGCCAACGGAATGCATTAACAGAGCGCATTTCTAGCTTGTCGCAACAAGCAGATCGTTTAGAAACCGAAAAAGCGCTTAAGTCCGTCGACAAAGCCGCTGCCTTGCGCGCAGAAATTCCTGGGCTGCAATTCAACTTAGATGAAGCTAAAAAAGAAGTCGTCAACCTCAGCGTAGAACTTCACTCACTAAAGTTATACAGCTACTACAACGGCAATAACGAATTGAGTTTCTCGGCAACACCCGTTAACGAAGATAGCAGCACACGTTGGCGCTTTGATGGTGTGAGTAGTGGCATGGTGCGCTTATCAGCAGGTGGCAATGTTGTTGGTGAAATACCAGAAGGTCTTCCAAGCTTTGCTGTACCAACCGTTGAATGGGAGCTAGTTTGGGCGCTCTTCCCTGCGGCTATCGTTATGGCACTGATTGGCTTCATGGAAGCCACATCGATCTCCAAAGCGATCGCCACCAACACCGGTGAACGCGTTAACACCAACAAAGAACTCATCGGCCAAGGCCTGGCTAATATTGCAGGTAGCTTCTTTAGTTCATATACCGTTAGCGGCTCCTTCTCGCGATCTGCAGTTGCTGCCCGAACCGGCGCCAAGACTGGACTGTTTGCCATTGTCAGTGCACTAGCTGTTGTTCTGGTGTTGTTATTCTTTACCGAATATCTGTACCACCTACCTCAAGCTGTACTTGCCGTGATCGTGATGATGGCTGTATTCAGCTTGATACGCATAAAGCCACTGATTCAAGCCTGGCAGATCGACCGCATGAGTGCCTTAATTGGCATCACAACCTTCTTTGCAACCTTAATTATGGCCCCAGCCATTGCTAACGGCATTTTGTTTGGTGTGGCGTTAACGGTACTGCACTACCTAGTGAGTACAATGAAACCACGCGCTGAGATTGTGTCACGTAAACCTGATGGCACCTTAGGTGGCATCAAAGCAAACCATCTCGAACCGATCAGTCAAAACTACGTGCCCGTGCGTTTTGATGGTTCACTCTCATTTATCAATGTCGCTTATTTTGAAGATGCCATACTCGAAGCGCATTCAAAATTTCCAAAAGCTAAAGCTATCTTAATCGTCGGTAGCGGCATTAATAGCATTGACGCATCAGGTGAGGAAAAGATTCGCGAGGTTGCAGGACGACTCGCTGATGTAGGCGTTTACTTAATGTTTAGTGGATTGAAGTACCAAGTCCGTATGATTGCTGAAGAATGCGGACTCGTTGACTCACTCGGCAGTGAGTGTTTCTTTACCGACAAACAAACGGCACTCAACTATTTAAGAGAAAAATACGACAACTAAGACATAAAAAAGCCACCTTTCGGTGGCTTTTTTGTTCTTACCAAGCGACCTTCCATTTAAGGTCCCACTGAGAGTTCAACTCAGTGCCAGTGACATTATTGATGTCTTTTTTATAGCTAACACTGAAGGCACCGACATCGGTGATCTTGCGGAAGCCAACGCTGGCTTGGGTGTTTTCGGTTTTACCATTGCCAACTTGATTCACGTAAACAACATTAGAGTGAGCTGTTTGTCCGCCTTTATGATGGAAAATGCTCGCATTCAAATTCAGCGATGGATCAACGGCATACATAAAAGACACCTGTGAGTTATACATTGGGTCTTTTTTTAGAGTTTGCGTGGTGCTGGCACCTCCATTTAAAGCAGCAGGTACGTTGTACTGATTATTATCCTCATAAAAAGTCACATCAGCAGAGACCACCATATCAATCTTGTCCGATATAGACGTGTGGTAGGCAATCTTTGGAATATAGGTGTAGCTGTTAGCACCAGGGTTAACTAGTCTTGACGAGCTGTACTGACCTGTCGGTGTCGCGACAAACATACCAGCTAGCAGATAATCGCCTTTCTGCTTGTCGTCGATTAGATAGATACCACCACCTAACGCAAACGCTGAGGGTCCTGATGCGTCATTATTCAATGCAGCCGGTAGTTTCCCTTCAATATCCTAATAGAACTGCTTCGCATCAAAAACGGCACGACGACCTGCCAATTCAAAATAGTGGGTCAATCGAATGGATGCGCCATCGACATTAGTTTTGCTGTTATCAACTTTTTGATGACCAAGAGAAAAAATGGTTTTACCAATAGGCGCACCTTTCTTGGTGTAAGGCTGAAGATCAAGTGCAAAGCTAGAGGTTGAGAATGTCAGCGCGATTGCGCCAGCGATTGAAGCGGTACGAAAGTCCATTTGGGGCTCCTTATTTCGTTCCATGAAAAGATGTGAAACTGAATATAACCAAGGAGTCAGAAAATAGCGAACTTTTTTGAGGCAAAAAAAATAGCCGCTATAAGCGGCTATCTCTTTGATCCCGAAGGATTTGTTTGGTAGCAAGGGGCAGATTTGAACTGCCGACCCCCGCATTATGAGTATGCTAGGCTGATTTACAGATCCAATGAATTCAATGACTTATAAGGCGTAATCTGAAAAGTAGTATAGAAGTAGTATAGTCACTTCAAATTTACCTCATATATTCAGCACGCCTATTTCTCAAAGTGTTTTTTTAAGTTTCACACCACCAATTTTTAATGACTCCTATGCTTAAATACTTCTATGCAAGTCATTGAAAAAAATCTTGGTAAAGTTGTAGTTGATGCCGAATTGTGGGCTTTTTTAGAGTCCAATATTGGGCAGCAAGTAAACCCAAATGACCTACCAAAGGGCATTGATTATTTCGACTTTAACCAATATGCCGAATTTATGGGGATGGCAAAAATCGAATTCCCCGCTCATGAGGATTGCCTTCTTGACGACTGGGACGCACTAGCTAAATGGATAGACACCTTACCGCCAGCAGCAGAATGCATTTTTGATAAGGAAGATGTTGAGGTACCTATGACTAGTGAATCATTGAGCCCCAGAAAAGTCTTCAAAAGTTTTAAATCGCTTAAAGAGGTGTTGGTTCAAGAGATTGTAAGCAAAACTGATCTTGAATATGCGTTAGCTTGTGTAGAGGTGATCCACGAAGATAAGTCACTTCATTTACTATTCACTAATCTCGATTGGCCTGACATGTGGCCATTCGAAGTTGTTAAAACTGTAAATGGCAACGCCGACTGCAAAGATTGCTATTACTATGAGTGACACAATCGATAAAGAATCACTTGAGTCAGAAATTATTGCAGGATCTTTGGTATGTCCTGACTTAACAACATGGTACCAATTCTATAATTTTCTTGATTCCAATATACCAAATGAAATCCCAGCAATCTTTGGTCCCACAGGCATCTATGTTGCGAACAATTATTTAAAGAATTCTAGATTCCGAGAACAGTTAGATGCCGCCTCAAAAAACAATTTTGAGGATGAGGCTTA
>CBFHYJ010000059.1:0-9644 GCA_965659945.1 Sedimenticolaceae bacterium
TCCTCCCGGTGGCCAAGCTTACGAATATACCGGTGAATTACCTAAAGCAAGTTCACATCAGGACGCTGGAGAAGGCCTGATGCCATTAAATAAACAAACAAGTGAAACATATGAATTTACGGCGATTAAGCCTAAAAAACATCAAAGCTAATTATTAGAGGAATAAGCGATGAAAAAATATTTAAAAGTAATGGGGTTTTCTACATTTTTAATTATTGGTGCGCAACCAATGGCTGATGAGGGCCAAGAGCATCAGGATGGAATGATGAATATGCAGCATGGCAATGGAATGATGAATATGCAGCATGGCAATGGAATGATGAATATGCAGCATGGCAATGGAATGATGAATATGCGAAATGGTGATATGCCCATGGGTGAAGGAATGACAATGCAGGGAAAGGCAGTTATTAAGCGGATAAATAAGCAACAAGCAAAGGTGACGCTAAAACATGGCCCAATCGGAGAAAATATGCCACCAATGACAATGGAGTTTAGTGTGTCTGATGCGTCGCTATTGGAAGGACTAGAAAAGGGTGATGAAGTGACATTTACCATGACCAAAGGCATGGTGATTACTGAAATTAGTCCTAAGTAATGCGGTGTAGTTATGTATCAGTTTGGAACAGAAGTTAAAGGTAGTTTCGATAACGTCGTAGAGCACACAATCTCAGCGCTTAAAGCTGAAGGATTTGGTGTTTTAGTTGATATAGACATTCAGGCAACGCTTAAAGAAAAACTGAATGTTGATAAGCAGCCATATCGAATTTTAGGGGCATGTAATCCACCGCTGGCTAATCAGGCTTTGGAGGCTGAACCAGATATTGGGTTGCTCTTGCCTTGTAATGTGGTGGTGCGACAGCTTGAAGGAGGTGGCGTGAGAGTTGCCTTTATGGATCCTTCAGCGGTGCTGACATTGGTTGATCGTCCGGAAGTAAAGTCATTGGCTGAAGAGGTGAGAGGCAAGCTTCTAAAAGTTCTTAAGGCATTGGGTGGTTAATTGCTTAGGGAGTAAATGATGAAACGACTATATTCTTTAATGTCAGTGCTATTGCTTTCTGTCTTATCACAAGCAAGCCATGCAGATGGGAAAAGATGGTATGCATGGGATGATGTGGTTAAGGGCGGAAAGGTCTTTGCAAATCAATGTGCAAGTTGTCATGGAGCAAAAGCTGAAGGTAAAACACCAGCGCCAGCACTAAATGGAACAGCCCATGCTTGGCATCACTCGTTTTCGCAGTTGAAGCAGACAATAAAAAAGGGAACGCAGCGACTTGGAGGTTCAATGCCACCCTTTGAGGAAAAGTTGAATGATCGGGAAATTAATCAGGCTTTAGCCTGGGTGCAAAGTCACTGGGGCGACGAAGTGTATTCCTTGTGGCTGAAAAATACCGGAGGCAGAAAGTGAATCATAACGGCTATGGCTGCAGATGTTTCTCATCCTCTTGTCGGTCTTTTCTATCAACGATGAATGCGGTCGAGCCCATTAATTTTATTTCAGTTTTCGTAACAAAACTGCGCTCAGTTTCGGTGGCAAGCAATATGAGCGAGAGTGTTTGGAATGTATGAGCATGGAGTTGGAGGAAGTTTAATGTGGTTGTTTTGGATTTTCTGGATGGTTGTAATTGTGTGGGCAGTCAAGATGGCTATGCGCGATGACAATCAGTTTAATGGAAAGGAGAGGTCAGCATTGGATATTCTGAATGAGCGATATGCAAAAGGAGAAATTGATGAAGAGGAGTTCGCTAAGAGCAAACGCTTACTAAGTGACTCAGAGTTCCAGCAAGGGAGGCAACATGGATACACACAATACCGGGATAAATGAGGCGTTTCTTGTAAAACGCAACCTAAAGCTAACTGGGCTGACGGAGCAGAAAATAGAGGAATTTATTCCAGAAATCCAAGTGATTAGAGGAATCGATACCGTCGAGTTTGACGCAACACGAGAAAGGATAAGAGTGTCATATGATGCATCCGTTACAAGTATAGACTCAATATTAAAGATTCTTAAACAACACAGCGTCGAACCTAAAAATGGCTGGTGGAATCAATTTAAACTGGACTGGAATCGACAAATCGATCAGAACGTCAGCGACAACGCAAAGCACGTCCCTCATTGCTGTAGTAAGCCTCCACCAGGACATTAGCCGAGAAATAAAAAGGAGTCTTCCATGCAGGTAAATAAATTCGCGAAGTTACTCTCTATTGCTGCTGATACACAAGGGCTAGCCTGCTGCCCCCGCAGATAAATCCGGAGAATGGATGCAAACATTTCAGTTCATCGGACATCAACCGGCTCAAGTTTATCCTGGCTGCGCGCAGTCTTGGATTCAGCATCGATGATGTTAGAGAGATATTTATGCGTACTGATCACTAGCATTCTGCCTGTGGTTTGATTAGGGGCATTTTAATAACTGTCGCCTAGAAGAGACTGAAGCAAGATGTCGGTGACATGGTCGCGCTGAGAGACCGAATGATTGCAGTCGCAAAGGCCTGGAACGAAATGGAAGACCAGTGTCCGACCAACGAGTCTATTTGCCACCTCATTGAAACTTTTACAGAGGATGAAAGCCATGAAGAGCATTAAGGTCGCGAAGCATCCAATTATTCTGGATATTCAAGGCGCTAGTTGCGCTGGATGCGTCGCCAAAATCGAAAAATCTTTGAAAGCTGTACCCGGGGTGACTTCGGCTGAAATGAACTTTGCTGATCGCACCGCGACTATCGAAGGCGACGTAGCATCCGACACGCTGATAGATGCGGTGACTCAGGCAGGGTACGGTGCAAAAGAATCTGAAAACGAGTCCGAAGCTGACAGCCTGGCGGAGAAAGAAGCCGCTGACGCGCAGTACTACCGGCAGTTGATGCGAAACGTCGTGGTCTCCCTGAGCATCGGTGTGCCGCTGATGATCTATGGGCTGTTCATCGGTGAAATGTCTGTCACCACCGGCACAGAGAGACTCGTTTGGGCAATTATCGGCCTGGTTACGCTGGCAACAATGGTGCTCGCCGGTCGTGGTTTCTATATCGGTGCTTGGAAGGCGTTTAGAACTCACTCAGCCAATATGGATACCCTAATCGCACTCGGGACAGGAGCCGCCTGGCTCTATTCGTTTGCTGTCGTGACAGCACCCTCGCTTTTCCCAGAAATGGCACGACACATCTATTTTGAAGCGACAACGATGATCATTGGTCTGATCAATCTGGGTCTGGCACTGGAGGTTAAAGCGCGTGGACGGACCTCGGAAGCGATAAAACGGTTGATCGGCCTACAACCTAAAACAGCCCGTGTCCTCCGTGGCGATGAAGAGATTGATATTCCTATCGATGATGTTGTTATGGGCGACAAGCTACGCGTTCGCCCAGGCGAAAAGATTGCGGTCGATGGCTGCGTCGTCGAGGGGCACTCTTCAATTGATGAATCGATGCTGACCGGTGAACCTGTTCCTGTCGTCAAAGAGACCGGTGATGAGATCATCGCTGGCACACTCAATAAGAATGGATCGCTCCTCTATGAAGCGACGCGTGTGGGCAAGAACACGGCGCTGTCACAGATTATCGCTTCAGTTAAAAAAGCACAGAATTCCAAACCGCCGATTGGGCGCCTGGCCGATAAGATCAGCGAGTACTTTGTACCCGCGATTATGATTATCGCTATTGTCAGTGCGCTTATCTGGGCCAATTTTGGGCCCGAACCCACTGTTGCCTTTGCCATTATCTCAGCGACAACCGTGCTGATTATCGCCTGTCCCTGCGCGCTTGGGCTGGCAACACCGATGTCCGTCATGGTTGGGATGGGTAAAGCCGCTGAAGCCGGTGTCCTGATTCGCAATGGTGAGGCATTGCAAACCGCCTCTCAGATCACAGCGATGGTCCTTGATAAAACCGGCACTATCACTGAAGGCAAACCGGCTGTGACCGATATTTTGCCGGTATCTGACCTCGACAAATCAGATCTGTTAGCACTGGTTGCCAGCCTTGAGACTGGATCAGAGCATCCACTAGCAGAAGCGATTGTCGAAGCGGCAAAAGTGCAAAGTTTGAGTCTGGAGAAAGTCACCGATTTTCACGCGCACTCCGGTCAGGGCGTTTCTGGCAACGTCAGTGGGAAGACGGTGTTACTGGGTAACGCCTCATTTATGCAGCATAACAACATCGACATCAGTGCTCAGGTCGATGAAGCCCAGCGCCTTGCCAGTCAGGCGAAAACACCGATGTTTATTGCGATCGACAATCAGTTCGCAGGAATTGTTGCCGTCGCCGATCCGATCAAAGCTGATTCCAAACTGGCCATTCAGCGCCTGCAAGCTCAGGGGATGAGGGTCATTATGCTAACCGGTGATAACAGTGCCACGGCTAAAGCCGTAGCCGCCCAGGTGGGTATCGATGAGTACCATGCAGAAGTAATGCCGGACGATAAGCTCGCCCATATTGAATCACTTCAAATGAAGGGTGAGATTGTGGGCATGACGGGGGATGGTATTAACGATGCTCCGGCGCTCGCTAAAGCGAATGTTGGCTTCGCGATCGGCAACGGTACGGATATAGCGATCGAGAGCGCGGATATCACGCTGATGCGCGGTTCACTTCACGGACTGGCCGATGCCGTTGCCGTCAGTAAGGCTACGCTAACGAACATCAAACAGAATCTTGTCGGCGCGTTCATCTACAACGTTGCGGGCATACCGATCGCTGCGGGTCTGTTGTACCCAATCTTTGGCGTACTACTGAGCCCAATAATTGCAGGTGGCGCAATGGCTTTTTCGTCTCTAACGGTCGTCACCAATGCCAATCGACTGCGCCTGTTTAAAGCGCAGCAGCATTAATTTTATAGGCGCTAAAGCGCTGGGGAGGAGTAACCAATGATACTCATCAACATTGCAGGCTTGGTATTAATCGGATTGATTGTCTGGTGGTTCTGGCTCTACAAGCCCGTGGCCTCGGTTGCGTCAGCGAAGCAAACCATCAAAGAGGCTGACGGTAAAGTCTCCGATAGAACCTAGAAATATGGGGGGGAGCGATGTCAACGGGCGAGCATCTATTGATCGTAGATGACGACGAGGAAATAAGGGAACTGCTGCAGGACTACCTGGAACGCAATGGGTTTCGTGTGTCGGTAGTGGAAGATGGCAAGGGCATGTGGAGAGTGCTGGAGAAAGAACATGTGGACCTAGCGGTGCTTGATATTATGCTTCCTGGTGACGATGGGCTCACCCTGTGTCGCCAGTTGCGGGCGAATTCTGCGTTGCCGGTTATCATGTTAACCGCCCTAGGGGAAGACACCGATCGCATCGTCGGACTTGAACTTGGGGCTGATGACTACCTTTCCAAGCCCTTCAACCCGCGTGAGTTGCTTGCACGAATCAAGGGGGTATTGCGACGCTCCGGAGGTGACCTTGATGAGGTTCACACGCTCCGGTTTGCCGACTGGACGGTCGACAGAAACGCCCACCACCTCATTTCGCCGCAGGGGATCGTGGTGAATCTGAGTAGCGGGGAATATCGCTTGCTGGATGCGTTTCTGTCTCACCCGAATCGTGTACTGAGTCGCGACCAATTGATGGAGATTCTCCAGGGGCGAGACTGGGGGCCCTTTGACCGCAGTATCGACGTACAGGTCAGCCGTCTGCGGCGACGTCTTAAAGAGGATGCCGATTCTCCCGAGTTGATCAAGACCATCCGTGGCGAGGGCTACATGTTCACAGCCAAGGTCTCTCGGGTGAAATCATGACCATACGTCCACAGTCGTTGTGGGGGCGGCTCATATTGCTTTTACTGGGCGTGTTGTTTGTTGCGCAAATGCTCAGTGCTGCGTTGCATTTCCGTGATCGGGGCGAGGTGCTCAAACACGCCACCGGATACAATTCCGCGCAACGCATTGCGGGGATGGTGAAGGTGTTGGATGGACTCACCCCTGAGCAGCGAAAGATGGTTGCAACGGAATTGGATCTGCCAGCACTACGCATACGGTTAAGCGAGCAGCCGGAGAAGTTTCCGGACAACAGCCATCAGTCCCCGCGCGCGGAGTTGTTCCATAAACTATTGCATTTTCGTTTGGGGCGCGACCGCCCTATTCATATCTACATGCCAACGTCACCCGGGATGACTCATGCCGAGGTGCGGAGCAACTGGGGGGCTCCCGAGGGAATGGCGCCGCAGATGAGGCAAATGATGTGGCAGCATCGAGGCGCTCCGCTGTCAGGATACAGCTTCATTGTGCAGATCGAGTTGGCCGGGGGGCAGTGGGCCAGTTTCGCCTACCACTTGCCGGCAGAGTTGGCGGCGTGGCCGTGGGATCTGCTGGTGGGGTTGCTGATTTTGCTTGCCGCCGTTTTGCTGGTCAGCTTCTTCGCCGTGCGATGGTTAACCAAGCCGCTGTCCGATCTGGCTCAGGCGGCGGAACAGTTGGGCAAAGATATTTCTCAAAGTGCCCTAGAGGAAGTTGGTCCGACGGAGGTGCGTAGAGCCGCACATGCCTTCAACAGGATGCAGCATCGCCTCGCCAGATTCGTCGAGGAGAGAACCCGTATTCTGGCCGCAGTATCGCACGACCTGAAAACACCCATAACCCGAATGCGTCTGCGGGCAGAGAAGATTGATAACCCCGAATTGCGCAATAAATTTGAAAGTGATTTGCAGGATATGCAGACCCTGGTCCAATCCAGTCTGGACTTCATGCGAGGTATGGCATTGCAGGAGAAAACGCAGCTCATTGACGTGGATGCTCTGCTCGATAGCCTCGCCGAGGATGCTCAGGACATGGGTCAGTACATTAATGTTAAGGGTGAAGCGGAAACGCCTTATTCAGGCAAGCCCCTGGCGTTGAAGCGATGTTTTGGCAATCTGCTGGATAACGCGCTGCGTTACGGTGATGGTGTATCCGTAACCGTGGAAAATTCGCCTGAATCTCTAAAGATTACGGTCGGCGATCACGGGCCGGGTTTGCCAGAAGATATGCTGGATAAGGTGTTCGAGCCATTTTTTCGGGCCGAGCCATCGCGTAACGTCAAGACCGGCGGTACCGGCCTTGGTTTGAGCATTGCCCGGAATATCGCTCGGGGACACGGTGGTGACCTGGTACTGAGAAATCGTAAACCCTTGGGATTGGAGGCGGTTGTGACATTGCCAAGATAAGCCCTTGGTGCTTATAGGTATTTGCTTGTTACAAACTGTTACCAAGTGCCAAGTGGAAATTATTCGATTTGTTGTTACGCTTAGCGATATGCAAAGTAAAAGCCGCCAATTGCTATCTATTGTACTCACCGTGTTGCTCATCATGGCACCACTGGGGAGTGTGTTTGCGGCGACTCCATCTCCAGGTCATGAAGCCGGAGAGCTGTCTATGCATGCCATGTATGTGATGGTGGGCGACACGTCCTCCACCGCTGACGCCATGCCAGCTGGCTGTGATCACTGCGCGAATGATTGTTGTGCGCAAGGAAATTGTACTAGTGGCTCCTGTGGTACCTGTACCACCACGAATACGGTTGCTTACCTATCGACTCTTTCTTATCCCGATGCGAACTATGCCTCGGCTGGCGTTGTGACTACGCTTTCCCGCACTGCCGGATCGCCTTTCCGCCCACCAAGGGCCTGATTCCTTTCTCACCCTGATTGCCGCCTGTTGTTGGGCGGTCGGTAAATCCGTGCGCCTTGCTTGTTCAATTCTGCGCGCACGCAACAAAGGAAACGTTTTCACATGTCAGAGATTCTTCTGCCTTCTCCCGATGGCGTGTCAATGTCACGTCGTCGATTCGTACAAGGGCTGGCTGCCGGCGGCAGCTTGCTCGGATTGGGGCTTGCACCCAGCCTGAGCCGAGCCGAACAGGCCAGGCTGCGAACTGGACCAGAGGTCCTTCGCGGTACCCATTTCGACCTGACCTATAGCCCGACCAAGGTCAATTTCACCGGCAAAGAAAAAATTGCCACGGCCATCAATGGTTCAGTGCCTGCACCCGTATTGCGCTGGAAAGAGGGTGAAACAGTCACCCTGCGGGTCAACAACCAATTGGCCGACGACACCTCGATTCATTGGCACGGGCTCATTCTGCCGCCTGACCAGGATGGTGTGCCGGGCATCAGCTTTGCCGGGATCAAGCCGGGCGAGAGCTTTACCTATCGCTTTCCGATAACCCAGGCTGGCACCTACTGGTACCACAGTCATTCGGGTTTCCAGGAGCAGACCGGGGCCTATGGTGCGATTGTGATCGATCCCGCCGAGCCGGAACCGTTCAGTTACGACCGGGATTACGTGGTCGTGCTCTCCGACTGGAGTGACGAAGACCCGAACGACGTCTACGCCAAGCTGAAGAAAATGTCTCACTACTACAACTTTCGTGAGCGCACGGTTGGTGAAACCATGGCTGAGATCAAAGATCAAGGTTGGCGTGGGTTCCGTGCCAACCGCAACATGTGGGACGAGATGCGCATGTCCGATCGAGACATCTCTGACGTCACCGGGTACACCTACACTTTCTTGATGAACGGCGTAACGCCTGCCGAAGGCTGGATGGGCTTGTTCAAGCGCGGTGATAAGGTTCGCCTGCGATTTGTAAACGCGGCGGCGATGACGCTCTTCGACGTGCGGATTCCTGGCCTGAAGATGACCGTGGTGGCCACCGATGGTCAGAATATTGAACCGGTCAGTGTCGATGAATTCCGCATCGGTGTGGCTGAGACCTACGATGTGATCGTTGAACCAAAGGACGACAGGGCCTACAGCGTGTTTGCTCAGGCGATTGATCGCAGTGGCTATGCACGCGGCACCTTGACGCCAGATCCCTCACTGACGGTAGAAGTGCCCCCGATGGATGCTGCACCGGTGCTGAGTCACGGTGACATGGGCATGATGATGGATCACGGTGCACGCGGCGGCATGGACCACAGTGCTCAAAATATGGGTGGGATGGGTCATGCCGGCCACAACATGCAGGGCATGGGCCACAGTGGCCACAACATGGCTGGCATGGACCATAGCCAACTCAACATGGCAGGTATGGATCACAGCCAACATGTGATGGGTAATCAGGGAGCCCCAAGTCGGCGGAATCAGATGCCGATGGGTTCGGGTCCAGCCGGTTTCGGTAGCAAACGGCCGATCGTGCATGCCGACACTGAATATGGTCCTCACATCGATATGCGCGCCGATGCCGCACTGTACCGTCTGGACGATCCCGGTGTTGGCTTGCGTGGTAATGGGCGCCGGGTCCTCACATATGCAGATATCTTCAATATCAACCGAACGCATGATCCACGTGAGCCAGGCAGGGAGATCGATCTGCACCTCACCGGCAACATGGCCCGTTACATGTGGTCAATAAATGGCGTGAAGTATACGGATGCTGAGCCATTAGACCTGAAGTACGGCGAGCGTGTACGGATCAATCTGATCAACGACACCATGATGAACCATCCCATTCACCTGCATGGCATGTGGAGTGATCTCGAAACGGGTGACCCGGACTACATACCGCGCAAGCACACGGTGACGGTACAGCCAGGTGCCCGTATCAGTTACCTGGTCACTGCAGATGCGAAGGGCAGTTGGGCCTACCACTGTCACCTGATCTATCACATGGCGGGCATGTTCCGCAAAGTCACGGTGAGCTGAGGGATGAAAATCATGAATAAAAAAACGATTGCGA
>CBFHYJ010000060.1:0-9392 GCA_965659945.1 Sedimenticolaceae bacterium
AGAGCAGTTCTAAGCCTCCTCTCCAAGTGTTCTTTTGATGAGTTTGAACTCTTGGAAATTAGCACCGGTTCGTCACTTAGGTGGCGGACCGGTTTTTTTAGCGGATAATGATGGAGTGAGTAGCGGAGCACCTTCATCTTTTGATCCAGAGCGTTATCAAACAGCGCGTGAAATTGCGCATGCTGTGTTGATGGCTTTCAATCGTCACTTCCGTATCTTTCGCGAACATACTCAAGCAGCTCGGCAACACTACATAGATGGTGATTGGAATGCTGCAACTCATAACACCAGTGATCGAATCAGCTTGTATGACATGCGTGTTAAAGAGGCGATTGCTGATTTGCGCGAACGGTTTGATTTGGAAAAACCTGATCAAGCGTTGCTGCAAGAAGTTAAGTTTCAATACCTCGGTATGCTCTACGATCATCTGCAACCAGAGCTTGCAGAGACGTTCTATAACTCGTGTTTTGTTGGATTATTTGAGCGCGCCTTCTATCACAACGCCAATATATTCGTACGTCCTTCGGTATCTACAGAGCGTATCGAAGGTGAGTATCCGCCCTTTAGAAGCTTTTACCCAACGCAAGATGGTTGGCGATTAAGTTTTAGTCGCTTGCTCGATAGCATTGATTTAGGCGTGCCTTTTGAAGATAAGCGTCGTGATTTGAAGCACCTTATTTCATTTGCAAAAAACTTTAAGAACACATCGGGGTATGTGGCAAAGCACTTTCAGATCCAAGTGCTCAATACTGTTTTCTATCGAAACAAAGCTGCTTATATTATTGGGCGTGCATTGAATGGTGTTGAAGTGCAGCCGTTTATCTTGCCGCTATTGCGTAATCGTAAAGGTGAGATCTTTATCGATGCTGTGGTGAGTGAGCAAAATGATGTGACGAACATCTTCTCGTTTGCGCGAACCTATTTCATGGCGGATTGTGAAGTACCTTCATCGGTGGTGCGCTTCTTACGCAGTATTTTGCCGGGCAAATCATCAGCAGATTTGTATACCTCTATTGGTTTTCACAAACAGGGTAAAGCAGAGTTCTATCGTGACTTCTTAGATCATTTGCGTAACTCAAGTGATCGCTTCCAGATAGCACCGGGTATTAAAGGCATGGTGATGTTGGTATTTAACCTGCCGTCCTATCCTTATGTGTTCAAAGTCATTAGAGATAACTTTGGTAGTGCAAAAAAAGTGACCGAGCGAGAAGTTATCGAGAAGAATCGTTTTATTAAACGACGTGATCGTGTAGGCCGCATGGCAGATACATGGGAGTTCTCACATGCTGCCTTTCCTTTAGATCGTTTTGATCCTGAGTTACTCGAGGAGCTCAAGAATGAAGCGGCGAATAAAGTCATGATTGAAAATGATCGCCTGGTTATCTCGCACTTATATATAGAACGTCGCTTGAATCCATTGAATTTGTATCTCGAGCAAGTGGACGAAGAGAAACAACGTCTCGCGATGCGCGAATATGGCAATGCATTAAGAGAGATTGCGGCCTCAGGAATCTTCCCCGGGGACCTGCTTTTGAAGAATTTCGGGGTCACAAGACACGGCCGCGTTATTTTTTATGATTATGACGAGATAGTCCCTATTAATGAGTGTCGCTTCCGTGAAATTCCTGAAGCGATGACGCCAGAACAAGAGATGGCATCCGAGCCGTGGTACAGCATTGCCGAAAATGACGTGTTCCCAGAAGAGTTTATGACGTTTTTGATGAACAATCCGACGTGGCGAAAACTTTTCCGTGATGAACATGGAGGCTTGGCTGAGGCATCAACTTGGCGTGATCTTCAAGAGATTGCGGCGCGCGGAAAGTCTCTCGACGTTTATCCTTATCGCAGATTAATAAGTTTTCCTAGATAATCTTATACAGCCGTCGACTCTAAGATAACGATCGGCATCAAAGAAGTATAAGAGAGGAAGTATGAAACTCATTCTGTTAGGTGCGCCTGGCGCAGGTAAAGGCACCGTTGCAAAACTATTAACTGAAATGGACGGATCGGTTCAGATCTCAACTGGCGATATTTTGCGTGCAGCTGTTAAAGCAGGCACCGAGCTTGGCAAAAAAGCTGAAGCGGCAATGAAAGCAGGTGAGCTTGTTTCTGATGATTTGATCATGGGCATCATGGGCGAGCGTTTGAAAGAAGACGACTGTAAAGCAGGGTTCTTGTTAGACGGTTTCCCTCGCACCATTCCACAGGCAGATGCATTAAAAGTATTGCTTGAGAACATGGGTATCAAATTAGATGCAGTTGTTAACTTGGTTGTGCCACGTGAAGAGATTTTGAATCGTCTTACTACGCGTCGTACCTGTGTTGATTGTGGCGCGATTTACAATGTTCGCAGTAACCCACCTAAACAAGAAGGTGTGTGTGACAAGTGTGGTGGTGATGTTGTTCAGCGTGACGACGAAACTGAAGAAGCGATTTCAAAGCGTTTGGATGTATTCAATGAGCAAACCGCTCCATTAGTTGAGTACTACCGTAACGAAGGTAACTTGCTTGATGCAGATTCAACCAATTCGTCGAATGTTGTTGATGTGATCAAAAAAGAGCTTGGCGTGTAAGCGCTAAATGCTAGAAAGCCCGGCTTTTGCCGGGCTTTTTTGTTTATGAATACGGGGTGTCCTGCTATCATGACGCCTTAATTTAATGCGAAGTATGGAGGCCCTCTGTGGCTGTAGTAGAACTAAACGAAGCGAATTTTGAAGCAACTATTACCGATAACGCGTTTGTTATTGTCGATTTCTGGGCGCCATGGTGTGGTCCTTGTAAATCATTCGCACCAACCTATGACAAAGTGTCAGAAGATTTCCCAGATGTTGTGTTCGCTAAGGTTAATACTGAAGACGAGCAGGGCATTGCAGCGAACTTCCAGATTCGTTCTATTCCAACCTTAATGATCTTCCGCGACAACGTAATTATTTACAGCGAAGCAGGTGCTTTACCAGAAGCTCAATTCCGTGAGCTTGTGACAAAAGCTGGTGAATTGGACATGGATGAGGTGCGTAAGCAGATTGCTGAACAGCAAGGTGCTTAATCACAAATACATTGATGCAGAGAAGACCGGCGAAAGCCGATTTTTTCGTTTATGCTTTTTGTATGTTTATTTCACCTTACCCTTGGACTGGCGCATTGCTTCGTTCGCTCGATCAAGAGCCGACGATGGGGCGCTTGTTGGATTTGTGTGAAGAAAACTACCAAGCCATACTCACCCTTTTCCCAGAGCTATCTGAACAGAAGGGTGAATTTGAATCGCACCTTCCCGGTCAGGCACATTTAAAGCTGACGGTTTTAGAGCAATCGAAATACACCAGCTTGATCAATCTGACCTACGCATTTGATGATGGTCGTGAATCCGATCCCGATGCAGTGTTGCGTGTTTATCACGATGCGGAGCAGGTTGAGGTAGAGCAGGTGAGACAATCCAATCTGCCTGACCTTTCGCTTTATGAGGCGCCAGGTCTTGTGAATAAATGGCGGGCTAATATTTTCGTCGGGAAATGGCTACGTTTTTGTGTCAATCAAGGGCACTTTTTCACCTCTCGGCAGCCCCAAAAAGTCGCCGAAGTGGCCACTATTTAAGAAAAATCTAATATATTTGAAGTTGATATTGCTTGATGAAAGTAATTTAACTCATTGCTTTTAAAAGCCTTAATCAATGTCCTGAAATTCAGCCCTATTCGGTTTGGGGGATAAAGCTTGACTGTTTTTGTAGGTTTCTCTACATTGATACCTGACAAATTTACTCGGGTACTCCCGACCTTCTTCGATCTTAGAGCGAGGACATTAAAATGAGACTTTCTACAAAAGGCCGTTATGCGGTGACTGCAATGTTGGATTTGGCGCTGAATGGCACCGATGGCCCAGTCACATTGGCTGATATCTCTGAAAATCAGGGTATTTCTCTTTCTTACTTAGAGCAGTTGTTTGCCGCGTTGCGCAGCAAAGGCTTGGTTCGTGGTGTTCGAGGTCCAGGTGGTGGTTACTACCTCGGTCGTGCATCTGACGAGATTTCAATTGCTGACGTTATCTGCGCAGTGGATGAGTGGGTTGAGTTTACGCGTTGTAATCCGCCTGCAAGTTCTGCAGACATTCAGCGTGGCATGACGCACAGTTTATGGGATGATTTGAGCCAGCAAATTTTTGTATTCCTGACTGATATCACTCTATCGGACTTAGTTGAGCGCGGCCATTCTCGCGAAGCGGCACGTCGCAGCGGCAAGTTGGCTGATGCTTTGGGTTTGAACGGTCATGCAGCATAAGTTGGGGTCAACAAGCAGTATGAAACTTCCCATTTATTTAGATTATTCGGCGACTACGCCGGTCGATCCTCGTGTCGCTGAAAAGATGTGCGAGTGCTTAACGCCTTCAGGTGCTTTTGGTAACCCTGCATCTCGTTCTCACCCCTTTGGTTGGGAAGCAGAGAAGCTAGTTGATGAAGCGCGTAACAATGTTGCGGCATTGATCAATGCTGACGCTAAAGAGATTGTTTGGACTTCGGGTGCAACTGAGTCAAACAACCTGGCTATCAAAGGCGCTGCACATTTCTATAAACAGAAAGGCAATCACATCATTACGCTTAAAACTGAGCACAAGGCCGTTCTTGATACGTGCCGCCAGCTAGAGCGTGAAGGTTTTGAAGTTACCTACTTAGATGTAATGCCTAACGGTTTGGTTGATCTTGCGGTATTCGAATCGGCGATCACTGACAAAACTATCCTGGTCTCAGTGATGCACGTGAATAACGAAATTGGTGTTATTCAGGACTTAAATGCGATCGGTACTATCTGCCGAAAGCACGGTGTGATCTTCCATGTTGATGGTGCACAAAGTGCTGGCAAGGTTGAGATCGACATGCAATCAATGCCGGTTGATCTGATGAGCTTTAGCGCACACAAAATCTATGGTCCCAAGGGCATAGGTGCTTTATATGTGCGTCGTAAGCCAAGAATTCGTTTAGAAGCACAAATGCATGGTGGTGGTCATGAGCGTGGTATGCGTTCAGGAACTCTTGCGACCCATCAAATCGTGGGTATGGGCGAAGCTTTCCGTTTAGCGAAAGAAGAGATGGTTGAAGAGAATGCGCGCCTGATGGTGATGCGTAACAAGTTGCTCGACGGTCTTAGCGATATGGAAGAAGTTTACGTCAACGGTGATATGGATCAGCGTATAGCCGGCAACCTGAACATTAGTTTCAATTTTGTTGAAGGCGAGAGCTTGATGATGGCGCTGAAAGATATGGCGGTTTCATCGGGTAGTGCTTGTACTTCGGCAAGTTTGGAACCTAGCTACGTATTGCGTGCTTTGGGCCGTGAGGACGAATTGGCGCATAGCTCGATTCGCTTCACTATCGGTCGCTTCTCAACAGAAGAAGAGGTCGATTACGTGCTGTCGCAGGTGCGTGACCAAGTAGAGCGACTACGTGAATTGAGTCCACTTTGGGATATGTTCAAAGATGGTATCGACCTAAAGTCGGTGCAATGGGCGGCTCACTAAAAATTTACCTTTAAAGACGGCAATTTGGGTGCGCTTGCGGTAAAATCGCGTGCCTGATTTGGCAGTCTTAACAGTTCGGCAAAGTGCGCGCGGCGTACGTTCGGAAGAGGAAACTGACATGGCTTACAGCGAAAAAGTTATCGATCATTATGAGAATCCACGCAACGTTGGCAACTTGGACAAAGATGCTAAGAACGTTGGCACTGGCATGGTGGGTGCGCCTGCTTGCGGTGACGTGATGCGTCTGCAGATTCAAGTTGGCGACAATGGCGTTATTGAAGATGCAAAGTTTAAAACTTACGGTTGTGGTTCAGCGATTGCGTCAAGCTCGTTGCTTACCGAGTGGGTTAAAGGCAAGACCTTGGAAGAGGCGAGCCAAATTAAAAATACTGAGATTGCAGAAGAGTTGGCATTGCCACCAGTAAAAGTTCACTGTTCAGTGCTTGCTGAGGATGCCATCAAGGCAGCTATCGAAGATCTTAAGTCTAAGGCTTAATCAACGGAGCTTGATGTGGCAATTACTTTAAGCGAATCAGCGGCGGATCGCGTTTCTCGATTCCTCGAGAACCGTGGTTCCGGCTTTGGTGTTCGTCTTGGCGTAAAAACCTCGGGCTGTTCTGGCATGGCCTATGTGCTGGAGTTTGTTGATGACGTCAATGACGACGATGTCGTTTTTGAAGATCGTGGTGTGAAAGTCATCATTGATCAGAAGAGTATGGTTTATCTCGACGGTACTGAATTGGACTACGGCAAAGAAGGTCTTAACGAAGGTTTTAAATTTAATAACCCTAACGTCAAAGACGAATGTGGTTGTGGAGAAAGTTTTACCGTTTAACGTGAGTTGATCGGTTCTCACGACGGCGCCCGCGAAAGCGGGCGTTGTTGCTTGAAGGATTTGCGTATGGACATGTCGCAGAATTATTTTGAGCTGTTTGAGCTGCCTGTGGCGTTCGATGTGGATCGTGATGCGTTAGCGCAGCGCTACCGCCAATTACAGCAGGTTGTCCATCCTGACCGTTATGCCAGTGCGAGCGAAAGTGAGCAGCGTATCGCCCTACAGCATGCGACATGGGTTAATGAAGCGTTCGATACGTTGAAAGATCCATTGCGTCGTGCGATGTATCAGCTCAAATTGGCGGGCGTGGATCTCAATCAAGAAACGGCAACCACGCGTGATGGTGCTTTTTTGATGGCGCAAATGGAGTTGCGTGAAGCGCTCAGCGAAGTTGAGCAAGCCTCAGATCCTTTTGCTTCACTTGATAGTTTGATGCGAGATATACGTCAGCTACTAAAGCAGCAGCTTGAGTCATTAGCAGCACAATTGAATGACGGTTCTAAAGAAGCGTTAAAAGACGCGCAAGAAGGTGTGAGTAAATTGCAATTTTTAACCAAGCTGCAGCGTGAAGCAGAAGCGGTCGAAGCGAAACTCGAAGAGGCAATGTAATGGCATTACTTCAAATTGCAGAACCTGGCCAATCAACGGCGCCGCATCAGCATCGCTTTGCGGCGGGTATTGATTTAGGTACGACTAATTCGTTAGTGGCTACTGTGCGCAGTGGTGAGGCCGTTACTTTAGATGATGAATCTGGGCATGCGATCCTTCCTTCGGTTGTGCGCTATACCACTGAAGAGATCCTTGTTGGCGAGGCAGCGCGCCAAGCGGCAGTGTCCGATCCACTCAATACTATTGCCTCCGCAAAGCGTTTGATTGGTCGTGCGATCAGCGAAGTGAAAGCACTTGGTGATCACTTGCCGTATCAATTTACACAAGCTGATCAGGCAGTCCCTCGTATTCAAACCGCACAAGGTGATGTCAGCCCGATTGAAGTGTCTGCAGAAATCTTAAAGGTGCTTGCAGCACGCGCAGAAGCGGCATTGGGTGATGCGTTGACCGGTGTGGTGATCACTGTGCCGGCATACTTCGATGACGCACAGCGTCTAGCGACCAAGGATGCAGCGAAGCTGGCAGGTTTAAATGTATTCCGTTTGTTGAATGAGCCAACGGCAGCAGCAGTTGCCTATGGTTTAGATCATCAAGCAGAAGGTGTGCATGCGATCTATGACTTAGGTGGCGGCACCTTTGATATTTCAATCTTGCGTCTGCAGAAAGGTGTTTTCGAAGTTCTCGCAACCGGTGGTGATTCAGCGCTTGGGGGCGATGATTTTGACCATGTGGTAGCTGAATGGATTTTACAGCAGGCGGGTGTCACGAATGCCGATGCATCTTTATTGCGTCAAATCAGTGTTGCGGCACGTGCGGCGAAAGAAAGCTTAAGTGAGCAACCATTGGCTGATGTTCAGGTTGATCTACCAGATGGTTCGCAATGGCAGGGTCAATTATCGCGTGAGCAATTCAATGCCTTGATTGAGCCGCTGGTTAAGAAAAGTTTGATGTCTTGCCGCCGTGCAGTTCGAGATGCTGGTGTTGAATTAGATGAAATCAAAGATGTTGTGATGGTCGGTGGCTCGACGCGTACGCTGTATGTGCGTGAGCGTGTTGGTGAGTATTTCGGCACTGAGCCACTCGTCAGTATCGATCCGGACCGTGTCGTGGCGATTGGTGCGGCAATTCAAGCGGATGTGTTGGCAGGTAATAAGCCAGATGGCGAGATGTTGTTGTTGGATGTGAATCCACTTTCGCTAGGTCTAGAGACTATGGGTGGATTGGTTGAGAAAGTCATTCCACGTAACACCACCATCCCAGTGGCGCGTGCACAAGAGTTTACGACCTTTAAAGACGGTCAAACCGCGATGTCGATTCATGTGCTGCAAGGTGAACGCGAGCTAGTGTCGGATTGCCGTTCATTGGCGCGTTTTACCTTGACCGATATCCCGCCTATGGTGGCAGGGGCTGCGCGTATTCGCGTGACATTCTCGGTTGATGCAGATGGTTTGTTGCATGTAGAAGCAGAAGAGCAAAGCCAGGGCGTTAAGGCGAGCGTTGAAGTTAAGCCATCGTATGGTCTGAGTGATGATGAGATCATGACTATGCTTAAATCATCGATTGATCATGCGGGCGATGATATGAAAGCTCGTCGATTAGCTGAGCAAAATGTTGAAGCTGCCCGCGTGATTGAAGCGTTAACAGCAGCATTGGCGAGTGACGCTGATGAGCTCTTGAATAGCGAAGAGCGCGCCGGTGTAGATCAACAGCTTAATGCGTTGAAACAAGCAGCTGAAAACAGCACTGATGCTGAAGCGGTTAAAGATGCGATTAAAGCGTTAGAGTCGCATTGTGAATTTTATGTAGAGCGTCGAATGAATAGTGGTATCCGCAAAGCGATGGCGGGCCATAAGGTCGATGAATTTGAATAAGGAATAGGGTAAAGCATGCCTCAAATTATCTTTTTGCCAAATGACGATTTGTGCCCGGAAGGTGCAGTAATACAGTGTGAGCCGGGTGTCACGATTTGTGATGCAGCCTTAGCTAATGACATTGAGATTGAGCACGCCTGTGAAAAATCATGCGCCTGTACAACCTGCCACATTATTGTGCGTGAAGGTTTTAACTCGCTTAATGATGCAACCGAAGACGAAGATGACATGCTGGATAAGGCGTGGGGTCTAGAGCCGGATTCGCGTTTGGCTTGTCAGGCTGTGGTGGGTGATGATGACTTGGTTGTAGAGCTGCCTAAGTACACCATCAACCATGCAAAAGAAAATCACTAAGGAGACATCATGAGCCTAAATTGGACTGATACCTTGGATATAGCGATCGAATTGTATGAGGCCCATCCTGACGTGGATCCATCGCACGTTAACTTTGTTGATTTGATGAATTGGACCATGGCGTTACCTGGGTTTGATGACGACAAAGATCGTTGTGGAGAAAAGATCCTTGAAGCCATCCAGATGGCGTGGATTGAAGAGCGAGAATAACGAGGCCA
>CBFHYJ010000061.1:0-9348 GCA_965659945.1 Sedimenticolaceae bacterium
GCTGAAAAGTAGACCGTACTCACCAAAAGGGCCCGATCGGGAGAGCATTAGATAGACAAGCACACCCAACACAACTGAAGGCATGCCCATAAAGCTATTCACAAGAACAACGAGTGTGGTTCGACCCGGAAACTGAGCAACGGCGAGCAGGGCGCCAAATGGCATGCCAATCAGAGAGCCAATCACAAGCGCGGACAAACTGACCTGCAAGGACAAACCCACAATACTCATGATCGCAGGGTCGAGCTGGGTCAAAAGGCTTAATGCTTGGAGAAGGGTGTCGCCCATTAGGCTGAGATCTCTATTTAAAACCGTATATTAACGGAAAAGCCATGAGCTCTCTTGCTAGGTCTTAGTTAGATTGCGTTTCTCTAAGAGCCGAGCCTTTCTCACCAAACACATCGTTGCGTACCCACGGGCGGCAGCGTAAGTACTGATCGGGGTAGTGAACCTGTCCACCCAGTTCGGCGGCAGCATGCCATGGCCAGCGTGGGTTATAGAGAAACTCACGCGCCATCGCGATCAGATCAGCTTGATGGCTGTTGAGTATGTCTTCAGCTTGTTGTGGTTCGGTGATCATGCCGACTGCCATGGTGGTCACGCCGGTTTCTGCTTTAACGCGTTCAGCGAAGGGCACTTGATAGCCAGGGTGCACATCAACTTTGGCGGCAGGGCTGAGGCCCGAGCTAGAGACATCAACCCAATCGACATGACGTTGCTTGAGCTCATGGCAAATGGCCACGGTTTGTTTGATATCCCAACCTTCCTCTAAATGATCGGTTGCCGACAGGCGAACGCCTAACGGTTTGGTGCTTGGCCATACAGCACGCACCGCATCAAACACTTCAAGTGTCAGTCGCATACGATTTTCTAAGCTACCGCCATACTGATCGGTGCGCTGATTGGTCAAGGGTGAGAGGAATTGGTGCAGCAGGTAGCCATGTGCTGCATGGATCTCAAGACCATCAAAGCCCGCCGCATTTGCGCGTTCGGCTGATGCAACAAATTCGAGTTTGATTTGTTTGATTTGTTCTGGGGTTAGCTCGGTGGGAGCAGGGAGGCCTTCAGCCAAAGGAATAGCGGAAGGGGCATATTGCGTCCAGCCGCCGTCATCTTTAGCGATAAATTTACGACCTGCCCAAGGAGGCATGGCGGAGCCCTTACGGCCGGCATGTGAGAGTTGCAGCACCATTTTGGCGTGGCTTTGCTGATGAGCAAATTCGACAATCCGTCTGAATTGCTCAGTCTGTGTCTCGTTATAAAGACCTAAGCAGTAGGGTGTGATGCGCCCTTCGGCAGATACTCCAGTGGCTTCCATGATCAACATGCCAGCCCCTGAAATGGCCAAATTCCCAATGTGCATAAGGTGCCAGTCGTTTGGGGCGCCATCGGTTGCCGAGTACTGGCACATGGGCGCGACAACGATACGATTTTCTAATGTCGTCTCACGTAGATTTAATGGCTGGAAGAGGCTAGGTGCTTTGTTCAGGTCAGTCATAGGGTGTCGGGTATTTGTGCATTGCTTTAATGTAATTATGAATTATATATTCGGTCTGACAAGATAAGCTGAACAAGAAAAACCACTATGCTTACACCACTAAACCAACGCCCTCTATATCTAGAAGTTGCTGAGCGCGTTCGCGAATTAATTTACCAACGCAAGTTCAAACCTGGCGATTGGATAGATGAGCTAGATCTAGCTAACACTCTTGGCATCAGTCGTACTCCTTTGCGTGAAGCCTTAAAGGTTCTGTATTCTGAGAATTTAGTGGAGCTAGTGCCTCGCCGCGGTTGTCGCGTCGTTGAGCTTGATGAAGAAGGTTTGTTGGAACTCTTCCCCGTGATGGCATCTTTAGAGAGCTTATGTGCTGAGCTTGCCGCGCAAAAGATGACCGACGGTGATCTTGGCTATCTTCAGAAGTTACATGCTCGTTTAGAGAAGCACGCCGCTAACGGCAAAGTTGATAGTTACTACGAAGTGAATCGTGAGATTCATTCTGCGGTACATCAATTGGCAGATAACCGTTGGTTAGAAAAGACCAGTGCGGAATTGCGAAATGTTTTGACCTTGGCTCGTCACAAGCAGCTGACTAAAGAAGGTCGTTTACAAGAATCCTTAGAAGAACATCGCGTGATTATGGATGCCTTTGAAAAAGGTGATGCAAAGAAAGCCGGTAAAGCGATGCATGCACATTTGTGTAATCAGGAAAAAGCACTACGAGATTAAGCATTCATGTCGCGACTCTTGGGGCAGGTCGCGATCAATAACAACGCCTGTATGGGCAGCTCTACAACAATTAACGACTCAATTAGGAGAGATCGATGAAAAAACTAAAACTTGTGGCTGCAGCGTTAGTCACCGCGGGTTTGTTAAGCGCATGTAGCGAAGCTCCAAAAGAAGTTTCGATGAAAGCATCCCACCAGTGGCCAGGCGGCAAAGGTGATATGCGTGATGAGATGGTGCAGATGATTGCGCGTCACATGACCGATAAGAAAACAGGTGTGAACATTAAAGTTTACCCAGGTAAGAGCTTGTTCAAGCCAAAAGAGCAGTGGGGCGCAATGACCAAAGGTCAATTAGATATGACCGCATTCCCATTGGCATACGCTGGTGGTAAGCACCCAGAGTTCAACCTGACCTTGATGCCTGGTTTGGTAAAGAACCATGACCATGCATTGCGTCTTAATAAATCAGCGTTCATGGATAAGATCAAAAAGATCATGGATGACGCTGGCGTGATGGTGCTTGCTGATACTTGGTTGGCAGGTGGTTTCGTTTCAACTGGCGAATGTATTCTTGAGCCAAAAGACGTTGAAGGTATGAAGTTCCGTGCAGCGGGTAAAGCGTTTAACCAAATGCTTGCCGCGGCAGGTGCAACGATTACTTCAATGCCTTCATCAGAGATCTACTCAGGTCTTCAAACAGGCGTTCTGGATGGTGCGAACACCTCATCAGCATCATTGGTTTCATACCGCATTTACGAGCAGGTTAAATGTTTGACTGAGCCTGGTGATAACGCTTTGTGGGTTATGTACGAGCCAATCTTGATGGCTAAAGCAAGCTTTGAGAAGTTGACTCCAGCACAACAGAAAGAAATCTTGGCGGCGGGTAAAGCGGCTGAGCAATACGCATCTGACGAAGCTAAGAAGCAAGACGCAAAGCTTGTTGAGGCTTACCAGAAGGCTGGCGTTAAAGTTGTGAAGATGTCAGCTGAGCAAGCGGCTATGTGGCGTGATATTGCAGATAAGTCGAGCTACGACGCATTTGCAAAAGACGTTGCTGGTGGTCGTGAATTGTTGGATATGGCGTTGTCAGTTCAATAATAAGCCCTAATGTGCACTCGCTCATTTGAGCGAGTGCATTTTCTTATCAGCAGAAGGCTGAATCATGAATTTCTTTATTAATGCGACAGCTTCCTTGTCGCGTTTCTTTGGTTATATCGCTGCTAGTTTGTTGTTTGTTGCGGTGTTGATCGTTTGTCACATGGTGTTCACGCGATTTGTTTTGAATTTACCTACCTCATGGCAAACCGAGTTTGTCACCTATGTGTTGCTTGCCTCAACTTTCCTTGGCGCACCGTGGGTTTTATTAGAGCGTGGGCATGTGAATGTTGAGCTTGTGCCACTCATGTTGGGTGATCGCGGGCGATTTATTTTGGCTTTTATTGCGTATGCTGGAGCAACAGCTTTGTGCGCCGTCATCGCATACGAGGCCTATATTTTTTGGCACGAAGCCTGGGTTGAGGATTGGAGCTCAGACACGATTTGGGCACCGAAGCTTTGGAAAGCTTATCTAGCCATGCCTATTGGTTTTGCGCTGATTACTTTGCAGTATCTTGCTGATCTTTTGTGTTTGATTACAGGGCGCGAGACTCCGTTTGGTTTGCCGGCCGTTAACCAGGAGGCTAACTGATGGATCCTATTTTAATGGGCGTGTTAGCAGCATCGACCCTTATTCTGTTGCTCTTGATTGGTATGCCGGTTGCTTTTGCACTGGGCACTACAGCAATCGTTTTTCTATTGATTGAAAACGGTTCATCCACGTTTTCTGTCGTGGCTGAAACATTATTTGCCTCGCTTGATGAGTTTGCTTTGCTATCGATTCCGATGTTCTTGGTAATGGGTTCTGCGATTGCCGCTTCTCGAGCAGGTGCTGACCTCTATGAGGCTTTGGATCGCTGGTTATATAAAGTTCCCGGTGGTTTGTTGGTATCGAATATCAGTGCCTGTGGCATCTTTGCTGCCTTAACAGGATCATCGCCAGCGACCTGTGCCGCGATCGGTAAGATGGGTATCCCTGAGATGCGTAAACGCGGCTACCCAGCCAGCTTGGCAACCGGTTCGATTGCAGCAGGCGGTACCTTGGGCATCTTGATTCCACCTTCCATTGTAATGATCGTCTACGGCATTACGACCGAAACATCGATTGGTCGTCTGTTTGCTGCTGGTTTAATCCCAGGCCTGATGTTGGTCGGCCTGTTCATCGCTTGGTCATTGTTCTACGCACGCTGGAAGGGCTATGACTTTGGTGGTGCGGATAGGCATTTCACGCTAAAGCAAAAGATTGAGACCTTGCCAAAGGTTCTACCTTTCTTGGCGATCATTGTGTTGGTCTTGTGGGCTTTGTATGGGGGTGTAGCAACACCTTCTGAAGCATCGGGTGTGGGTGCTTTGGTGTGTATCTTGTTGGTGATGTTCATTTACAAGGTGTGGAATGCGAAGGCGTTGTGGGATATCTTCAGTACGGCAACAAAAGAGTCAGTCATGTTGATGATGATCATCGGCATGGCAGGTTTATTTAGCTATATGATGTCGAATCTCTACATCACCCAAGGTATTGCTGAATACATTGCCGGTTTGGATATCGCCCCTTGGTTGTTGATGATCTACATCAATATCTTCTTGCTGGTAGCAGGTTTCTTCTTGCCGCCAGTCGCTGTTATCTTGATGACTGCACCGACCTTGGTGCCCATTGTCATCGCAGCAGGTTTTGATCCGATTTGGTTTGGTGTCATGTTGACGCTTAATATGGAGATCGGTTTGATTACACCGCCGGTTGGCTTAAATCTGTATGTGATAAACGGCATCGTGCCGGATGTGGATCTTAAGACAGTGCTGCTGGGTGCATTACCGTTCATGCTATGCATGGTGTTCGGTATCTTCCTGTTGGTGATGTTCCCTGAGATTGCTTTGTGGTTGCCTGACTATTTGATGGGTGAGGCACTCTAAGTGTCGATGCGTAAAAAATCATGGCTTGATCGGGTGCTCAACAGCTTAGCTGATCGTGGCCGTGATCTTTTACGCACAAAGCATAAAGGCGTTGTAACTCAAATTACTGATGCACAGCTTTGTCAGCGCTTGATTCAAGGCAAGGGTGAAGCATCGAGTATCGCCTTGGCACGTGACTTCTGGCTGCGCTGGAATGAGAAGTCGGATGAAGAGAAGATTGATTTTCTGTATCAGATGTCAGTTGATTTTGATCCTTCCCCTGCAGCGATAAAGGCAGCCTCGCAAGCATACCGAGTGGAAGATCCGGATGCTTTGCGTCGTTTGATAGAAGCGGTAGAGCCGCCAAGACAAG
The DNA here is from genome assembly GCA_965659945.1 of Sedimenticolaceae bacterium. GTDB lineage: Bacteria > Pseudomonadota > Gammaproteobacteria > Chromatiales > Chromatiaceae > VMDJ01. The sequence goes on from CBFHYJ010000061.1 coordinate 5,582, forward strand.
AGCTTATTCGTCGCTTGAATATGGCACCTGATGGTACTGCGCATCTGATTGAGATGCGTTCATTTCTTCTGAAGGTGCTGAAAGAGCATCCTCGTCTACGTAACGTTGATTATGACTTTAAGGCGTTGTTATCGTCTTGGTTTAATCGTGGCTTCCTGATTCTTAAGCGTATTGATTGGCATTCACCTGCTGCGGTGCTTGAGAAATTGATGCAATACGAAGCTGTGCATCCGATGAGTGGATGGGATGATATGCGTCGTCGTCTAAGTGAGGATCGACGGTGCTATGCCTTTTTCCATCCAGCGATTCCTGATGATCCTTTGATCTTTGTTGAGGTCGCGCTAACGCAATCGGTATCGAGATCGATTCATGAGGTGATTAATCCAGACTTGCCTGTGAATGCACTTCAACAGGCAAATACAGCTATTTTTTATTCGATCAATAATGCTCTTGATGGTCTTCGCGGGATTAGTTTCGGTAACTTTTTAATCAAGCAGGTGGTCACTGAGCTACAGCGTGAGTTTGAAGGGTTAGAGACGTTCTCGACGCTATCTCCGATGCCAACCTTTAGGCGTTTTGTTGATCAGTCATCGCGCGAACCTGATGAGCAGTGGGTGGCGATTGATAAGCTACTCAATGTACGTATTGCTGAGTGTTGTCGTTTGGCAAATAAGTCGTCTCTAACTGAAGCGATGGATGCTTTGATTGAGTCGAATGCGCATCAGGTTTTCTTGTCAGATCTTCTTCAGGATCTTTCTTTGTTGTATCTCACACAACTTAAACGTGGTGAGCATGCATTAGATCCCGTGGCACATTTTCATTTATCCAATGGTGCTGAGTTGTATTTGGTTAATCCACTGGCGAATAAAGCAAAGCATGGTTTGAAAGAGTCTTGGGGTTGCATGGTGAACTATCGCTATGACATTGAGACCATGATTTCTAATCACGAGCATTACCTGACAGAAGGTGAAATTGCGTTAGGTGAGGAGCCTCAGGCACAACTTGACCGTTTGTTTGATGACTCAAGCTCACCGTCTAAGAAGGCGAGCTAAACATGGAGCTGCTGACCTTATTAATCGCAGGAGCAATCGCTGGTACTGCAGCGGGTTTGCTGGGTATTGGTGGTGGCGTGGTGATTGTGCCCGTTCTCTCTCTAGTCTTTGTGGGGCAGCATGTTGATCCTGACTTGATCATTAAGATTGCTGTCGGCACGTCCTTGGCGACCATCGTTGTTACGGCTATCTCTTCCGTGTTGGCACATCATCGACATGGCAATGTGCGTTGGGATCTTTTTAAAGTGATGACTCCAACGGTGGTACTGGGGTCTTTTGTGGGTTCAGTGATTGCTGACATGATGGATGCACATGCCTTAACCGTCGCTTTTATCGTGTTTCTTTATTCGGTTTCAACGCAGATGGTGTTGGGTGTCGTGCCTCCAGGCCGAACATTGCCCTCTACGACGGCATTGAGGGGTGTGTCGTCAGGTGTTGGCACGCTCTCGGCGATGTTTGGCATTGGTGGTGGTGCGCTGCATGTGCCGTTTTTCACGTTTTGTGGCGTGACAGTCAAAGTAGCCGTAGCGACAGCTGCAGCCATTGGTTTGCCATTGGCGGCTTCATCCACGCTCGGTTTTATTGTGATGGGCTTAGATGAGGCGAATCTGCCACCACACAGTTTGGGTTATGTGAATCTCCCATCGTTCATTGGTGTTGTGGCATCTAGCATTGTCTTTGCGCCACTAGGCGCCAAGCTTACGCAAGTGTTGCCAGATAAATTAATTAAACGAATTTTTGCTGCTTTTTTGTTCGTTCTTGCGAGCAAGATGGCCTATGACATGGTGTTCATCTAATGACTAATGCGAATCTTTACCTAACTTTTGCACAACAGGGCTTCAGCCATGCTGGTGAACGCATCTTTTTGCAAACACCGGGTCGCGAGCCATTGATGTATAGCCAGCTCAATGGGTTAACTGCGCAGTTACAACATCGCCTAATTGGGTTGGGTGTGAAAAAAGGTGACCGTGTGATGGTGCAGGTAGGCAAGTCCTACGAGGCGCTGACTTTATACCTTGCGTGCTTACGTGCGGGCGCGATTTATATTCCGTTGAATACAGCTTACACCGCGGCTGAGGTTGATTACTTTATGGGAGATGCCACGCCGCAGGTGGTGGTGTGCGATCCAAGAGGCTTTGAAGCTTTAAAGCCAGTGGCTGATAAGTTGCAGGTGCCGCATTTGCTCACATTGAGTGAAAAAGGTGAGGGTAGTCTGCTAGACACTGTGGCGGAGTTACCAGCGGAAGCTGATGTGGTTGTGGTAACTAATGATGACTTGGCTGCAATTTTATATACATCCGGCACGACTGGACGCTCAAAAGGTGCCATGTTGAGTCATGAGAATTTGCGCTCGAATGCGCAGGTTCTTCACGATTATTGGCAATGGCAAGATGGTAAAGATGTGCTTTTGCATGCCTTGCCTATTTTCCATGTGCATGGATTATTTGTTGCTCTGCACTGTGCTTTATTGGGTACCTCGACCGTGCACTTCTTACCAAAGTATGAAGTGAATGAAATCATGCGTTTGATTCCAGAGAGTACGGTCATGATGGGCGTACCAACTTTCTACACACGCCTGTTAAATGAAGAAGGTTTTAATCAGTCACTGGTGAGCAATATGCGCCTGTTTATTTCGGGTTCTGCACCGATGTTGGCAGAAACGCATTATCAATTCACCGAGCGTACGGGCTTGTCCATTTTGGAGCGTTACGGGATGACGGAAGCTGGAATGATTACCTCAAATCCATATGACGGTGATCGTGTGCCCGGCACGGTTGGTTTTGCGCTCCCTGGTGTGCAGGTCCGTGTGGCTGGTGATCAAGGTAACATTCTTTCTGCGGGCGAAACGGGTGTGCTCGAAGTGATTGGCCCAAATGTGTTCAAAGGCTATTGGCAGATGCCAGAAAAAACTGCCGCTGAGTTCCGCAATGATGGTTGGTTCATCACGGGTGACCTGTCTACTATGGATGAAGAAGGGCGTGTCAGTATTGTTGGCCGCGCAAAAGATTTGATTATCTCGGGTGGTTACAACATTTATCCAAAAGAGATTGAGGGTGAGATTGATCTGATCCCAGGCGTAAAAGAGTCGGCTGTGATTGGTGTGCCACATAAAGACTTTGGTGAAGGTGTAACGGCGGTTGTTGTCGCTGATGGTTCAGCCGAGATCAGTGAGTCTGTTATTGTTTCTGCGCTCGACGGTAAGCTTGCGCGGTTTAAACAACCTAAGCGTGTGTATATCGTTCATGAGTTACCCCGAAATACGATGGGTAAGGTGCAGAAAACACAACTTCGGGCTCAATATCAGGATAGCTACGCTTCATGACGGCTAATGAGTTAACAAAAAAGATTCATAAGGGCATTCCTCTGACCCAAGCAATGGCCTTTGATATCACTGAGCTAACGGAAACGTCGATTGCTGTTAAAACCGGTGGTGAGGAAAACGTTAACGTTCATGGAACGGCGTTTGCTGGCTCCCTTTATACAACCTGTGTGTTAGCTGCTTGGGGGCTGGTTAATTCTCATCTGCCTGAAGAAGCAAGTTTGGTACTGGCGTCGGGGCATATCGATTACTTGTCGCCTGTGGTGGGTGATATCTGTGCGCGAGGCGAGATACCTAAGCAGGATTTTGAGCAGTTTTTGACGGCGGTGAATGAGCAGGGGTGTTCACGCCTCGATGTTGTGATTCAGGTGGAGCATGAAGGTGTGCTCGCCGCA
>CBFHYJ010000062.1:0-9292 GCA_965659945.1 Sedimenticolaceae bacterium
TTAAACAGTAAACGGCAACCAAAACTGGAGCCCAGAAGCAGATTTGAACTGCCGACCTCACCCTTACCAAGGGTGTGCTCTACCAACTGAGCTATCTGGGCATAACCGTAGGTAACGTTTTCGCAGCCCCACCGTCCAAAAAATGGAGCGGGTGATGGGAATCGAACCCACATAGTCAGCTTGGAAGGCTGAAGTTCTACCATTGAACTACACCCGCGCAGGCTCGGTTCGCTATGCTCAGCGTCACACATTGTTAAGGCATAATGCCCGGTCGCGGTTCCACGCGCGCCCTACAGATTCTCACTGCAACCTGTTGTTTTTATTAAAAAACAGCAGATTATAAATGGTGGAGGGGGGAGGATTCGAACCTCCGAAGGCTGAGCCGTCAGATTTACAGTCTGATCCCTTTGGCCGCTCGGGAACCCCTCCGAAAAAGAGGCGGTATTCTCTAGGAAGGTCAAGGCCTTGTCAACAACCGACGCCGCCTTTTTTCAGCCACTTAGCTTGGTTGTCACACAAGCCACTTCAAGCATGAGTCACCGATCAAAAAGTAAAATTAAAAGCACTGAAAAATGGCTCTGTTTTTAAGCAAAACTTTTCTTATGCCCTGTATAAAAATTATCAGCTCAAACATCAGCTTTATCTGATTCTTTTCAAGGGGTTAACCCTATATTATTCACCCACTTTATAAGGTGAGAGAAAAAAGAAGTACAACCTCACCTTACCAAGGAAAAGAAGGCACCCAAAGTGCCCCCCTTAATCACTAGAGGAAACAATATGAACTCTCTAATGCTCAAGCGTTCAGCGCTTGCGGCGGCTTTGTCTGTTGCAACCATCGGTACTGCATCTGCAGGTGTTTCAAAATCACTGGCTTACCCATCAGGTGAGTTAACTGATGCAAACGCGATCATCGATCAGGTCTACTACGTTAATCATTTTTATGGTTTTAAAAACTACGCGATTACACGTAAAGGCCGTAAGGACATTACGGTATTGCTCAGCAAATCTGCAGGTAGCGCACCGACGACCAACACATTAGAGCGTTACCTCAATAACGACTACAACGACGGCGTAACCAACGCACAAGACTTAGCGATCTTCCGCTCAGGTAAGTTGAAAGGTACCGGCATGTTGATCACCGACTATGTCGAAGACGGTAAATCACAGTCATACATGATCTGGTTGCCAGCACTGCGCAAGATCCGTCGTTTCGCACAACCAGGCCACGATGAGTCATGGGGCGGTTCAGACTTCACCTTCGGTGATGTTGTATTGCGTAAGCCAGAAAACGAAACCCACGAGCTTCTCGGCAAAGAAACCTTCGGTAGCTGCTTAGGCTTCATGGCACTGACGGATGACGAGAAAGGTCGTTATGCACAAGGTGTACCGAATGAAGGTTCATGCGCACCTAAAGGCAAAGAAGTGTACAAAGTTAAAAGCACAACCAAGTTTGAAAACTGGTGGTACGACCATCGTGTGAGCTACATCGACACCAAAACCTTTGGTGACTACCGCACTGAATACTTTAAAGACGGCAAGCAGATCAAAGTGATCGACCGTGATTGGGTCAAGCTTGGCGGCAGCGATGATCCACGCGCTATGGGCTGGGGCTACTGGTACGGCAAAACCCTTGAGACCGGTCACGAGACTTGGGCAGTTATCCCATCAAACGTGAATGCAGTTAATGCGTCATATGACAAGAACTGGTGGTCAGAGCGCACCCTGCGCAAGATCAAGCGTTAATCGAATTACAAAAATAAAAGGGGTGAGCAATCACCCCAACCAAACAATCACACATGAGTTGGAGAAAACACATGTTTAAGAAACAACATTTAGCACTGGCTATAGCAGCAACTCTAGCTGCAGGCGCGGCACAAGCAGCTCTTGAGACTTCGGTGGTTTTAAAGAACGAAACAGCGCGATTTATTAAAGATGGCATTCGTACCGGTGAAGCAACATCAACAACTGATACTTCTGGTGAAGGCAAAACTACCTATAAATTCGAAAACACCGCCAAAATTTTTCTCAACGATGAACTTGAGAATGGTAGCTCTTGGCACGGCGAACTCAACATCGTACGCGACACCAAAGCGATTGATGGTTACAAAGGTCACGAAAACTACACTCAAAAAGATTGGCTGCGTGAGCTGTACATGGATACAACGGTCGGCGATTGGGATCTTCGCTTGGGTAAACAACAGGTGGTTTGGGGTACCGCTGACGGTATCAAATTGCTTGACATGATTAATCCAACTGACTGGTCTGAATTCAATCAAAACACCATGGCAGATGCGCGCATTCCAGTCTGGATGGTCAATGCTGAACGTTACCTAGATAATGGTGGCAACATTCAAATTATTGCATCTCAAGCAAAGACCAATCGAATGGCTGGTTTAACTGTTGCTGACGGCAGCACTCGATCAGTTGCATATAACAATCCCTTGGGCGGCGTTCCATCTGATAATAGCCAACTAGTTTCTCAAGATGCAGGCGCTCCTTTTACATTCAAAGGCGTAGACACCATAACAGGGGGCGTTAATGGCTTCTTAAATATTGGTGCAGCCATGGGCACCGTTACAACAACCTTCTGGGGTGAAGGTGCCGGCGTTGACTTAAATGGCGACCGTCAAATTGGATCATTTACAAACCCATTTAATACCAATGCAAACCAAGCGGAAGATTTTACCGTTGGAGCATTCACACAAATTCCTGCTGGCGGTGCAGCAGCATTAGGGTGTGGCGCAGCTACTGGAGCACAATGTTTAGAAACATTCACCGAAATGACTAACCAAAATGTTACCAACCTGGTTGATGTCGATGGCAATGGGAATGGCTGGGATGTAACAAATCCCAACTCGGTTTGGGAATATATGACCAATGCAACTTTCGCTACCTTTAACACCTATGTTGGCATGACAACACGGTACGAAGCCAATGAGCGTGATGACTTTAAAGGCAATCTAGCCACTCGCTTTAGAAACACAACCGATTCAGGTCTCAACTATTCGTTGAACTATGCATACGCAATTAACCCTAACCCTGTTGTTAATATCCATTGGGAGAGTTCAACCGGTGAACGCCTGGTTGCCAGAGAGTTTGTCAAAGCGGTCTCTGGGGCAACTGTTGTTCAAATACAAAACCAAGCTGGTACACAAGCTTATGGTGGCACCGCTGATTTTTCTGCTGCAGGAAATTGGGTTGGTGGTAATGCACCTTTAGATCATGCGCCTGTTGGAGGTGTGGACCCAGTCACTTTAGTGTTTGAAGAAACGTTAGAGCGTAACCACAATATTGGTACGTCATTCGACACTGCGTTAGGCGGTGACTCACCTTTAATTCTTCGCGGTGAGTTCCTCTACCAAAAAGATGTATCAACTCCTATTGTTGACCGCAATGCTCTAGCTCGCGGCAATCTGACAGCAGCTTTGACAACTCAAAAGTCTGATTTCTTTAAATACGTTATTGGCCTTGATAAAACTATCATGACCGACATGATGCTAAGTGGACAGTTTATTCAATTCCGTAATTTAGATTACGTAGATAACAATACCAACGGCGCAGGCGCAGCATGTGCCACCGCAAACTGCGGCGTTTACACCGCAGACCCTGCAACAATGCACTTGACCAATGGTTTGCAAAAAGCCGAAGAAAACAAAAACTTTTACTCCGTTTTCTTATCTAAGCCATTTGGTGACTCTGGAGAGGGTCGTTGGAACAACATCTTTATCTACGAAGAAGGTGGTGGTAAGTGGAATCGCTTTGACGTTGAGTACGGCATCAATGACCAGCTAATCGGCACAATTGAGTACAACAAGTACTTTGGTGACGAGAACACCATGTTTGGTCAGTTTGAGAATGCTTCTAACGTTCAAATTGGTTTGAAGTACTTGCTTCAATAATCACCAAATGCGTGTTTAACCACACCATCAAGCGGCGCTGGGTCACACCGCGCCGCTTTTTTTATCTCTAAAGCTTTAGGAAAAAAGTATGAGCCAACATAATAAGTTTGCCGAAGGCTATGCGAACTTCGTGATGAAGTTCCGCTGGCCAATTATCCTGCTGCTCTTGGTTGCCACTGTGCTCTCTGCACTGCAGATCAAGAATCTCGATATCCGAAACGATCCCGATACGCTCCTTCCACCAAGCAACCGTTATGTTGCCACTAACGCCTATGCCGAGCAGAACTTTGGCATGGGCAACTTGATGGTGTTCGCCCTCAAGGTAAAAGAAGGCGATATCTGGCAGCCATGGTTTATCAATAAGATTCAAGAGATCCATCGTAAGCTCGAAGCCTTACCAACCTCGAACCCTGCGAACTTTATTGATATCGCGGCACAAAAGATCAAGTACATGGGCGTTGATGAAAACGGCCTGATCATGAAACGCTTAATTCCAACCGAAGGCATCAGTGATGACCCTGCGGTTGCGAAAGAGCAACTGGCGTTCTTACGTGAAGGCGTAAAGAACAATCCGGTCATGGCGCCGATGTTGGTGTCGATGTGGGACAAAGACGGTAACCGTTGTGCCTACGAGGATTACGACAAGGACCACTGTATTGCGAAAGCCGCTTACGTGATTGCTGACTACTCTGATGACGTTAAGTCGATCTACCTACCTTGGGTAAAAGAAGTTCGCGCGATGATGGATGAATACGGTGAAGATGACCGTATTGAGCTATTAGTTGCGGGCGAGCCCTACTTCCTTGCGTGGATGCTGCAAGACTTGGTGAACAAGTGGTGGTTGTTTGTTATCTCAATCGCCATTGTTGTTGCTGTTTTGTGGATGGAGTTCCGTAACTGGCGTGGCGCGATCTTCCCATTGATCGGCGTGTTCATGACCATCGCGATGACCTTAGGCCTGATGGGCTTCACAGCATTCAAGCTGACCACCATGATGGTACTGACCCCGATGCTGCTGTTAGCCATTGGTATCGGTCACTCGGTACAAGTCACACGGCGCTTCTTGTTTGAACATGCAAAAGGTGGGGATTGTGATCAAGCAGCAAAAGCCGCGATTGCATCAACCATCATTCCGGCAACGCTATCGATTGTGACGGACATGGTCGGCTTTGCGACCTTGGCATCGGTTGATATCTCGTTCTACAAGGCCTACGCCTACTTCGGCATGTTCGGTATGTTGACCTTATTGCTCACCACCACAACATTAATACCGTTGTTGATGAGCAAGTTCCCACCCAGCCAAGAGCTGTGTTTGCACTCAGATGGTCATGGCTGGGAGAAGTCAGTGGGCGGCTTTGTCACCAAAGTAATTGCCGGTCCAATGAAATGGATTCCGATAGCCGCAGTGGTTGGCGTGTTAGCGATATCAACTCACTACACCAACCTGTTCAACTACAAAGGCATTCCTGAAGATCAAGCGAAGCTTGAGCAAGAAGGCGACATCATGCCGGGTGTTGAGAAAGGTATTAACTATGCCCGTGCTGCGTTCAAAGGCAGCTCTGACACCTGGAAGGACTTGGTGAAGCTGAATGAGATTATGCCTGGCGTAATCTCAGTCTCTGTGCCATTGCGTGGTAAAGAGCCGAATGCGGCGCCTTGTACAACGCAGTACTTCCCCGATGCGATCTTTGACATGAGTGGTGATGAGAAGGTCGCTGCCTGTGCAAAAGCGAAGAGCGAGCTGGCCTGTTGGGATGCTGAAGCCTGTGGCGCACAAGGTGTGTTCAACGATATCGAGCTACACACCGATGTTGAGAAGTTTGAAAACTGGTTACGTGCTCATCCGTATGTGGGTTACACCGGCTCGTACACTCAGTACATCCGCTTGGTGAACTACCTGCTCGTGACCGAGCCAGGTCAACAGCCAAAGATTCGTGACCTTGCGGTACCGAATCGTGCGTACCTGACTAGCATCGACCCAGACGATGACCGTCGTCCAAATGAGATTGTTCAGATGTACAACGGTTTATTACAAGCGATGACCTCTGACGGCGACATGGAATCGTTCGTTAAGACCAAAGGTGATAACGAATGGAACGAAGGTGTTGTGCTTGGCTTTATCAATACGATGGATCCACGCGAGACACACCAAGTGACCATGGATATCCAAAACTACATCGAAGAGCACAAGAACGATCCTGGCTTCTCGAAGGTTAACTTTGGTCTTCGTAATGCCAACACCTCAGGTGACACCAATGAGATGTCAGTCGATGGTGCAGGCTACGTGAAGCCAGGTATTGGTGGTTTCTTAGGTGCAACCGAAGCAACACGTGAAGTGGCCATGGACAACTGGTTGATCAGCCCATTGCAAACCGCATTGGCAATCTTCTTGATTGCCGCATTGATGTTCCGCTCATTCCTGGTCTCAGGCATCTTGGTATTCACTTTGTTGATCACCTTGATGGCGCAGTACGGCTTAGGCGGTTACTTCACCTCGGTTGAGAATTGGTCCGGTAACTTAGCGTTCCACTTACTCGTTACCCTATCGATTGCGATGGGCTTGGGCGTGGACTACGGCATCTACATGATCTCGCGTTTACGTGAAGAGATGGCAGCGACCGGTGGTAATTGGTTACAAGCATTACGCAACACACAGAACACCACCGGTTCGGCGGTTATCGTGTCGATCATCGTGTTGCTCGGTAGCTTCATTCCACTGGTCGGCACCGACCTTGCAAATACGTGGGGCTTAGGTGTGTTTATCGGCGAAGCACTGGTTATCGATATGGTGACAGCACTGGTGCTGATCCCACTACTGGTCTACTGGTTCAAACCGAAGTATGTGTTTAAACCGAATGACTAAACCTCGCGTTTAGCGAAAACAAAAAAGGCGCCGCAAGGCGCCTTTTTATTGATTAGTATTTTTAGGTTCGGCTATGCAGCTCGCGCATTGCCCCTTGCAGATCACCTTTGAGCACATCACTGATCACACGCTCTAGCTCATCAAGGCCTTGTTCGATCTTATCTTGCTCCACTTTATTCGGACGACTCAACACATAGCCTGCAACAGCATCTTTATGCCCCGGATGACCAATACCGACACGTGCACGATAAAATTCTTTACCGAGCGCACTGCTGATATCACGCAACCCATTATGGCCGCCGTGACCGCCACCGGTTTTTAGTCGCACAACCCCCGGCTCCATATCGAGCTCGTCATGCACAACGAGCATCTCGCTGACATCGATCTTGTAGAACTTAGCTAGAGCGCTCACTGAGCGACCGCTCGCATTCATAAAAGTGGTGGGTTTCAGTAAAAAGCAGTCCCCCGCTTCGGTATTTACCTTTACGAACTCACCTTGGAATTTGGTTTCAGGTCGTAGTGATCCACCATAACGACGGGCAAGACGATCCACTAACCAGAAGCCAACGTTATGTCGGTCTGCTTCATGTTTTGCGCCCGGATTACCCAAGCCAACAATGCATCGTATTGGTGTATCTGCCATGTCGATATCCTAAAACAAAAACGGCGGCACAAGGCCGCCGTTTTTAGCTTGAGAATAAGAAGATTAGTCTTCTTTCTTCTCTTCTTCAGCATCACCTTCTGCTGCAGGCGCATCTTCTTCAACTGCCTGAACCTTAGGCTTGTGAATAGATACAACGCCAGTGTCGTGCTCTTCACCGTGGGTAAGCGCAACGATCTCAACACCTTTAGGCAGAGTGATTTCTGACAAGTGAATGGTTTGATCCATTTCCAAGTTAGCCATATCAACTTCGATGTACTCAGGCAGGTCTTGTGCTGCACAGATGATTTCAACGTCGTTCATCAAGTGAGACGCTGCGCCACCTTGCATCTTGATGCCGTGACACGTCTCTTCGTTAACGAAGTGGAAAGGTACAGTCATCTTGATCTTGTCTTTCTTCGACACGCGAAGCAGGTCCAAGTGCAGGATGAATGGCTTAGCTGGGTGACGCTGCAAATCTTTCAGTACAACAGTCTCGTCTTTACCGTCCAACTTCAACGTCAGAATGTGGGTGTAGAACGACTCGTGCTCCAAGTGCAGCAAAAGCTCATTGTGGTTAGTAGCGAACATAGTTGGCTCTGCGTCACCGCCGTAGATGATGCCTGGAACCAAACCCTCATGACGTAGGCGGCGGCTCGAACCTTTACCTTGTACGTCACGAGCTGTGGCTACGATTTCAAAGTTTTCTTTCATAACTCAACTCCAATTGTTGATAAAACAAAACCTCTCTCGTCCTCGACCAGACATGATGAGAGAGACCTCTAATGCGAGCAAACTCGCGGTTGTGGCTAGACCTTAGTCAATGAATAAGGAGCTAACCGATTCTTCGTTACTGATGCGGCGCATCGTCTCTGCGAGCAAGCCGGCAATCGATAACTGACGTATTTTTGTGCAGTCCTTCACATTTGGCTTAAGCGGGATCGTGCCAGCAACAACTAGCTCATCAAGCTCAGAGCCGTTGATGTTCTCGATCGCAGGGCCTGACAACACAGCGTGTGTTGAATAAGCCACTACTTTCTTAGCGCCATGTTCTTTCAATGCAGCTGCCGCTTTACACAAGGTGCCTGCGGTATCGACCATGTCGTCTACCAAGACACAGCTGCGGCCTTCAACATCACCAATAATGTTCATGACCTGAGCGACATTTGCTTTAGGACGACGTTTGTCGATGATCGCCAGTTCCGCATCATCCAATCGCTTAGCAATTGCACGTGCACGAACCACACCACCCACGTCCGGCGAGACAACCATTAGGTCGTCGTAACGCTGGCGCCAGATATCACCTAATAAAATGGGTGAGGCGTAGACGTTATCCACGGGGATATCAAAGAATCCCTGAATTTGGTCAGCGTGCAGATCCATGGTCAGCACACGGTCACAACCCGCGGCGCTGATCATTTTCGCAGCCAATCGAGCGGTGATAGGTACACGAGCTGATCGTGGTCGACGATCTTGGCGCGCATAACCGAAGTAAGGAATAACCGCTGTGATGCGGCCAGCTGATGCCCAACGCAATGCGTCGATCATCACCAACAATTCCATCAAATTGTCATTGGTTGGCTCTGAAGTTGGTTGCACCACAAAGACATCGCGACCACGCACGTTCTCTTGGATCTCAACCATGCTTTCGCCGTCACTGAACTGCCCAACGACGGCTTTGCCCAAAGGAAGTCCGAGATAGTCTGCGATCTCGCTCGACAGCTCCGGGTGAGCATTACCCGAAAACACCATCATGCCGGTAGCAGGCATGTCTTTCTCCCGTGTGGTTCACAGATAAAAAAAGCCGCCAATGGCGACTTCCATCCACTGTTTTCACAGCTTCTTGCCAAAGAATGAGGGAGGCAGTTCTCTGCGCGCTAGCGATGGATC
>CBFHYJ010000063.1:0-9283 GCA_965659945.1 Sedimenticolaceae bacterium
CAAGCCACGGAAAATTCCTTCCGGGCGGAAAGGCGCAGGATTCTACTGGGTTAAATGAAGTTTTGCAAAGGAAAGATTGCGTGTTAGTGCTGGGGATTGAAAGTTCGTGCGATGAGACCGGTGTGGCGCTTTATGACAGCGCTAAGGGATTGATTGCACACGAAGTTTATAGCCAGATCGAGCTGCATGCGGAGTACGGCGGCGTGGTGCCAGAATTGGCCTCACGGGACCATGTGCGCAAGCTCGCGCCGATGGTGCAGCAATTGCTCGCAGAAGCGGATCTTAAAGGCGATCAAATCGATGGCGTGGCCTATACCTCAGGTCCTGGTTTGGCTGGTGCATTGTTGGTTGGTGCCGCCATGGGTCGTACTTTAGCGTGGAGCTGGGGTGTGCCTGCGGTAGGCGTGCATCACATGGAAGGGCATCTGTTGGCGCCGTTGCTCGAGGGTGATCGTCCTGACTTTCCTTTTGTCGCTTTGCTCGTCTCAGGTGGGCATACCCAGCTCGTGTTGGTTGAAGGCATCGGAAAATACAAATTGCTTGGTGAGTCAGTTGATGATGCTGCGGGTGAGGCGTTTGATAAAACCGCTAAAATGCTTGAACTGGGATACCCCGGTGGACCTTTGCTCGCAAAGCTCGCCGAGCAAGGTGATCCAACACGTTTTCGTTTCCCACGTCCGATGACCGATCGTCCGGGATTGGATTTTTCTTTCTCGGGGTTGAAGACCTTTGCGCTCACCACCCTACAAAACGAATCAAAGACTTGTTCTGGTGTTGAGTTAGAAACGCTCAAAGCAGATATATCACGCGCCTTTGAAGATGCGGTGGTCGATACCTTAGCCATAAAGTGCAAACGCGCCTTAGAGCAAACAGGGTCGAATCAGTTGGTGATGGCAGGTGGCGTTAGCGCCAATAAACGGCTGCGTTCTGCGGTTGATAGCTTGACCGTTAACTTAGGTGGTCGCGCCTATTATCCGCGTCCTGAGTTGTGTACCGATAACGGTGCGATGATTGCTTTTGCTGGTTGTCAGCGATTGATTGCGGGTGAGTCTGGTGATTTGTCGTTTGGTATTAAGCCGCGTGGGCCAATGACCGAACTCGAGCCGGCTTAAGAGTTCTTTTTGCCAATCAAACTTTCTTCGCCGCTAATCAGGCGTTGGATGTTGCTCTTGTGACGCCAGAACAAAATGATGCTCATGATGATTTGCATCACGATCAGCTCATCAGCCGGCCAGATCCAATAAATGATCACCGGTGCTAAGGCCATGGAAACCAGTGCGGATAGCGATGAAATTTTGACGACCTTCGCCATGAACAACCAGATACCCGCGACAGCTAAGCCGATGCCCCAGTGAAGTCCGAACTGAGTTCCGAGTGCAGTCGCAACACCTTTGCCCCCTTTAAAGCCAAAGAAAACGGGATACAGATGACCCAAGAAGGCCGCCATAGCTGCGAGGGCAAAGGTGAGTGTAGAGACATCGAGTAGATGGCCTGCTGCAACCGGTAATACTCCTTTAAGCATGTCGCCAAGCAAGGTGATCGCAGCGGCTTTTTTGCCACCAATGCGCAACACGTTGGTGGCGCCCGGGTTGTTCGAGCCTTCGCTACGTGGGTCAGATAATCCCATCAGACGACAAACAATAATGGCGCTCGAGATAGAGCCAATCAGATAAGCCGCAGCGATAAGGCCAAGTTCAGTCATTGATAAATCCATATCGGCATTCTCTGAGCTGCAGCTAGCTGCGGTCAAGCGGCGTGTCATCAGTTAAGATTGATGAAAGCCTGAATGGAACAAATGATGGATACAGTTTTTTTACGCGATCTGAAGATTGATACGGTTATCGGTATCTATGGTTGGGAGCGTCGCGTTCGCCAAACCCTGATCTTTGATCTTGAGATGAGCGCCGATGTGGCTAAAGCGGCCAAGACCGACAAGATAGAAGATGCACTTAACTACAAATCAATCGCTAAGCGCTTACAGCAGTATGTCGGTGAAAGTGAATTTGAGCTTATCGAGACCTTAGCTGAAGAGTGTGCTCTCATTATTCGTGAAGAGTTTAATGTCGCTTGGGTGAAACTAACGCTGAATAAAAAAGGCGCGGTGCGTGGCGCCACTGATGTGGGTGTGATTATTGAACGTGGAGAGCGTACTTAATGGCATGGGTGTGGGTTAGTATTGGTAGCAACATTGATCGCGAAAATAATATTCGCGGATCGCTGCAAGCATTAGAAGCTGAATTTGGTGAGCTTGTGATCTCACCAATCTACGAAACACCCGCCGAAGGTTTTGATGGTGATGCGTTTTACAACCTTGTCGCTGGTTTCAAAACCGATTTAAAGCCTGCTGAGCTTCATATCAAGCTTCGAGAAATCGAGCATGACTTTGGTCGCGTGCGAACAAACGAAAAGTTTAATGCGCGGACAATGGATATCGATGCCTTAACCTATGACGACCAAGTGACAGATGAGGGTGGTAAGCATCTACCGCGCGATGAGATCGAAAAGTACGGTTTTGTATTAAAGCCACTCGTTGATGTTGCTCCCGATGAGATTCATCCCGAGTGTGGTGTGAGCTATGCAGCGCTTTGGGAAAACTTTTCAGGTGACAAAGACGAACTCGTTCAAGTGCATCTGTAAGTTATTGCTGAACGCTGCGACCACCATCGACCGCTAAGATCTGTCCGGTCACATAATCATTACCATCCACCATAAACATAATTGCGTTAACGATCTGTTCAGCGCCAGCAGGTCGACCCATCGGGATGCGTTTTAAGATTTCTTGTTTGTCGGTGGTGTGCTCAGCGCCGGTTGGCCAGAGTGCGGCACCAGGTGCTACTCCATTCACACGCACATCCGGTGCAAGCTCGAGTGCGAGTGTTTTTACCATCATCGCGTTAGCAGCTTTTGCCATTACATATACGGGGTGCTTAGGTTTTGGTCGCTCAGCATAGATGTCGACAAGGTTCACAATGCAGCCTTTTTGTTTGGCAAGTTCTGGCGCTAGCGCTTGGCTTAAAAAGAAAGGTGCACGTGCATTACTGCCAAATAAATCATCCCAGTGTTCCTGAGTGGCTGTGCCCATTGGGGTGGGGTAAAAGCTACTGGCATTGTTGATCAGTACATCTAAACGACCTTTAACCTCTAGGGCCTCTTTGGCGAGTTTTTCAACCGCTTGCATGTCACATAGATCCGCCTGAATCAGCAGAGAAGAGTTGGCGCGATTTTCATTGAGACGCTTTACCAATGCTGCTGCCGGTTCACGTGAGGAGCGGTAATGCACAATCACAAAATAGCCAGCTTTATGTAGGGCATCGCAGGTTGCAGCGCCAATGCGTGCTGCAGCGCCAGTGACTAAAGCAACTTTTTCGGTCTGTGACATTGAATGACTCCCTTCTACGTGAGGTTCTTTATAATGCAAATAACTATATCAATCTTTGCGACTGTATAACCGCATGACAGAGTCTGTTGAACAAGCTATCCACAAAGCCATTGGCGAGCAAATCGTCGAAGAGAATGGTCTTGTCGACTTTGAGCGTTTTATGTCGCTAGCCTTATACGCCCCGGGCTTGGGTTACTACGTGAATGGTGCGCAAAAGTTTGGTGTTGGGGGTGACTTCATTACCGCCCCTGAGTTATCGCCATTGTTTGGGCAATCACTTGCGCATCAGATCGCGCAGGTCTTTAGTGTGTTAGACCAACCCTGTGTGTTGGAGTTTGGTGCTGGCTCAGGTGCGTTAGCGGTGAGCGTCCTTGAGCACCTTGAACAGCTCGATTGTTTGCCCGTGCGATATCAAATCCTTGAGCTTAGTGCGGAGCTACAACAACGTCAGCGCGAAACCATTCAGCAAGCGTTGCCACATTTGTTAGAGCGTGTGGAATGGCTATCGCATATGCCGTCGTCGTCTTGGCGGGGCGTGGTGATCGCTAATGAAGTGCTTGATGCGATGCCCGTGCAGCGGGTTAAAAAAACAGCTGATCAATGGCAGATGCAGTGGGTAAGTTATTCGGATGATGTGTATCAAGCAAAATGGTTAGATGCGACAGATGAAACACTGCTCACGCAGCTAGATGCTTTAGAGGAGCGCCTAGGTCATTTTGCGGATGGCTATGAGTCTGAGGTGAATCGTCATGTTGATGGTTGGATCTCAGCGTTATCGCAGATGATCTATCAAGGTGCTGTCATCTTGGTGGATTACGGCTATCCGGAAGCGGCTTACTATCATCCGGAGCGATCGGCCGGTACTTTGATCTGTCATTATCAACACAAGGCATACAACGACCCTCTGCAACGTGTTGGCTCACAAGACATCACCGCGAATGTAGATTTTAGTGCAGTCGCAGAAGCTGGGGTGAATCACGGATTTGATTTGGCAGGTTTCACAACACAATCTTTTTTCTTGATGAATAATGGCATTGCCGAGCTATTAGACGAGGATCCGATGAGCGATCGTTATATTTATCTAGCTCAAGCGTTGAAGCAGCTAACTCTACCGACAGAAATGGGTGAGCGATTTAAGGTGATTGCCTTTAGCAAAGGGTTGGACCTTGCAATGCGTGGTTTTGTGATAGGAGATCAACGTGCCTATCTTTAAGCTCAGTCTGTTAATCAGCGCGACGTTGTTGCTTGGTGCCTGCGTGTCGCAGCCTAAGCCTAGTGACCCTATTCAGCCACGTGAGTTCAAGCTGAGTGATGTCGCTAAGAGCGATGTTGATATGGCAGCTGAGATAGCGGTTAAACAATGGCGCGGCTATCTGCGAATGATCGCGGAAAAATTATATCTACGTAACCCCAATCAATTACGTCGATCTGATCAACCTAACTTAACGGCACAACAGGCCGCAGCGCGATTGATCAAAGTTGATGGTGATCTGCCGCAAATCAAAACCGCGAAGTCATCAGATAAAGTCGATTTAGCCTTTGATCCATTGTTTACCGGCGATCGAGTTGCCGCTTTTGTAGGTGGTTTATATGGCATGTATAAAACCACCTACGGAAACGATGGTGAGTTTTTCATGCACCATGAATTTGATCCGCAAAAGCTGTATTACTTAGCGCGTAATACTGAGATAGCGGATTGGCAGCTGCGCAATAAGCGCGATGAGGCAGGGCGTTTATTTTTAATCAGTCACGGCGATGCCAGGGTCGGTGTGAACCTAACCTTCTCGCGGCTCTTCGGTAAGTTGATTGGTATGAATGATCTATTTGCAGAGGTGGTCGCGGACACCACCAATCGTACGATCAAAAACGTCATCCAAGGCTTTGCCTCAGCGGTGTTCTTCCCGATTTAATCTTCGTGACGAGCACGTGCACGTAAACGATCGAGCTTGCCGGCTTTATCGTGCCGCAGTAGTACGCTCGGAGCTATTCCACTTATGCTAGTGGCATCAATACCTAATCGCGCTAGGCCGTTGTCGCTACATACGCTCGCCGTTTGCAGTGAGTTGTAATTATCCATAGTGAATAACTTGCCCGGTAAGTTTTGCAAAATACGCGCTTGAATGCGTGCGGCGAAATCGGGCAATTCGATGATCAGCTTTTTGCGTTCCATCACGTTGGCGAGGAACTCAACTACCTCACGCAATGTGTATTCCTCAGGGCCACAGAGCTCATAGGTCTGATCAAAGGTAGTTCTGTCGTCCATACTTTGTGCAAAGGCTTTAACAACATCTTCGATATAAACCGGTGCGAAGCGTGACTTGGCACATGCCAATGGTAACGGCCCTGGTATCTTCATTAAGCCGGCAAAGCGATTCAAGAAGCCATCACCTGGTCCAAAAATCACCGAAGGGCGGAAGATGGTGAAGTTGATGTTTGGTTGGCACATCGCGCGAACACGATTTTCCGCTTCACCTTTGGTTTTTAAATAGGTGCTGCTACCTGCATCTTGATCCGCTTGAAGTGCACTCATTTGAATGTAGCGCTTAATGCCGGCGGCATGACATGCTTCAATGGCATTTTCGGTGATGCCGACGTGAACTTTGCGGAAGCCTTCACGTTTGTTGGCAGGATTTAGAATACCCACCAAGTTGATCACAGCATCACAGCCTTTAACCGCTTGCTTGAGTCCATCTAAATCGTAGGGGTTGGCTTCTACCAACTCAGCACTCAATCTGAGCTCTGGGTGACGATGCGCGTGCCGGGTAATCACACGGCATTGATGCCCAAGGTTTGCTAATACGTGAGTAAGACGGCGACCGACAAAGCCTGTGCCACCAATCAATGCAACTTTTGTAAATTTCATAAGGATGGTCGTTGTTATTTTTTGCTAAAGATACCGCATTTAGGCTACTCAGTGACAGTCTTAGGTATATGACGACGCAACACCAGGCTTTGCATGTGCATATCCCGCAGAGCAATTTGATTGCCATCGATTTGGAAGTCATAACGGCTTGCGATCGCTTTGGGATTTTTAGCCGGTTGTAACCAGATTGCCTCAGAATCTATACGGATGTACAAATCTTGGTGCGTTTTCGCGTCAACATACAGTCGTGCAAGATTTCCCCGAACCAACATCAGTCCGCCGCGATTGGTCCGCCAGTTACCCTGAAGGTATTGTAAAAGTTGACGTTCGATGGGGATAAAAGGGGGTGCGTAATAGGGCTGGTTAAACGCTGGATAAGAAAAGTTAGTGCGATTACGGGTCTCAGACAGGGGCTCCAGTCCAGGTGGGAAGTTCCACTGGGGCTGATTGGTACTTTGCTGCTGATTCAGTTGGGCGAGACCTTTGGTCATACCCTGCATAAGATCACCTACAAAATTGCCCGAGCCACTAGCTGAGACTGAGCTCGCTAAGCTAATGAATAGGCAAACAATAATGGTGCGGTGCAACATGAATAAGGCTCAAAAATACAACTCTAATTCGTATTTTTCGGTAAAATCTTCCGACAACATAACAAAAGCAAAGGTCTCTGGATATGACTGAAAACATGGAAGAAAGACGATCAGGGTCGAACGAGGTCATAGACAAAATGCTCGCCGAGCGAAGTGAGCTACTGGCTACTTACTGCGGCCTTGCTGGCGTCACCGTGGGTGACAAGCAAGCCGACGCTGATATTCAACGCTTTTGTGAGATCCTCACCGACTACACCGCTTTTGTGCATTTCGAAATCTACGAGCGCATCATTGATGGTCGTGAGCGTCGCCAAGCGGTTAAAGATGAAGCCAAGCGTCTTTACGCGCAGATCACCGAATTGACACATATTCTGCTCGTATTCATTGATGATTTCGCGGATATGACCGGTAATATCGATCGTGAAAAGCTGCATACCGACCTGAATGCATTGGGCGAGGTACTCGCAGCGCGTTTCGAGCTCGAAGATCAAATCCTCCACGCAGTCCGTGGTGTTTGAGCCGCTTTAACGCAGAAACCGGCTGCCGCTTTGTCTATACTGCCGCGCCTTACAGGTAGTTAAGTAAACACATGGCCGAAGAGACTCCCAATACCGTAACGCCAGAGATGCTGGCAAAACTTCGCACCGTGGCCGAAAACGGCGACGCTGAGGCGCAATTCCGCTTGGGCGTTTTATACGGAAATGGTGAAGGCGTTGAGTTAGATCGCGAGCAAGCGATGGCATGGTTCAAGCAATCCGCTCGCCAAGGCCATGAAGATGCCTTGATCACCATGGCGTGGATGTATGCGAATGGTTCTGGTGTGGATACCGACGAAGCCAAAGCACGTGAGTTGTATCAATTAGCTGCTGATCATGGGTCGATTAAAGCCATGTATGTTGTCGGTACTATGTACCGATTTGCGCAATACGGCGCGGAAAAAGACCTCGCCAAGGCAATTCACTATTACACCGAAGCGGCTAATAAAAACTTTGGCGCAGCGCAGTTTGCTTTGGGTCGGATGTTGATGGATGGCAAACAAATCGAGCGTGATCCCATCGTGGCACTGCAATGGTTGATGTTGGCTGATAGCAACGGTAGTAAGCGTGCTGAAGATTACATTAAGCATTTATTAGCGCAGATGACGCCAGAAGAAATCGAGCACGCGCGTAGCTCAATGCTAGGTAAAGATAATTAATCTTCCGCTTTCGGTATCGCTTTGATGCGATCACTGAGTCTTGATATCTCTTTGCCACGGCGCTTGTCGTAGATCACCATGTAGCTCAAGACACTGCGCACATAACGATGCGTTTCGTGAAAGGGAATCAGTTCAACCCACACATCTGCAGGCAGTTCAGCCTTGCCAAGCCATCGATCTACATTCAACGACCCCGCGTTATAGCCTGCAGTAGCAAGAATGATGTTGCCGTCGTATTGCTTACTGAGTTGATTGAGATAAGCGCTGCCCAAAGAAATATTGGTTTCAGCTTCGAGTAACTGTTTAGTCTTTGGTGCACGTTGGTTCAACATGCCTTTGGCTACGCGTCGCGCTGTCGATGGCATCAATTGCATTAAGCCCACTGCGCCGACATGCGAGCGTGCATCTTGACGGAAAGCACTCTCTTGGCGGATCACCGCATAGATCCACGAAGGGTCTAGCTTGAAGTCTTTTGCTGCCTCATTGATCAGATCATTATGATGCAAAGGGAAACGAAGTTCTAAGTCATCCCAATAGGCTGTTTTGGCAAGCGTGAAGATCGCTTGGTCATGCCATCCTGCTTCTTCTGCGACCAATGAAGCAGCTTGTAGATCGCCGTTCACTAAGCCTTTTGTGGCGTAATTCCATTCGCGACGCGCATCGATAAAACGCTTATGCTCATGCAGTTCAATGGCGCGTTGAATACCTTGGTTGTTCTTTTGCTTATCCAGTGAGAGTTGGCTCACCGGTGTATCGGTATGCGCTAAGTGATAGGGCTTTTTGGCAATATCTGCAGCAAGGAAACCATAATAAGAGCGCTCATTAGCAAGCAGCTCAAAACCTAGCTTTGCTTTGGTGGTTTGGCCGGTTTCTTGATACGCCCGTGCAAGCCAGTATTGCCAGACTTCTTTGCTTGGTACTTTCTCTAGCAGCATGATGACTTGCGACCAATTGGAATGAACCAAGGCAGAGCGTAATTTTGCCGTGAGTAAACGCTCATCATCAGCTGCCAAGGGCAGAGTTTGCACAAAGGTAAACGCACGAGGGTCTTTCTCGCGCTCGAGCATTAAGCCTAAATAACGTTCGGTGGGGGTGATTAAGTCCTCGGCAAAACGAAACTTGGCTTTTAGCTTTTGCCAATGCTCCAGTGCCTCGAGTGGTTTTTTTACAGATAAGCGCTTGATCGTATGCGCCATGATTTGATCGCGATACGGATGCGGCTTGGTGTATTTATACAGTCGCTTAGCTAAGTTTGG
>CBFHYJ010000064.1:0-8927 GCA_965659945.1 Sedimenticolaceae bacterium
GGCCAAAAAGAGTGAACGCACCCGTCAACGCATCATTGATGCAGCGAATCGCCTGTTTTACCACCAGGGATATCACAACACCTCATTCACCGATGTGGTGGATGCGACCAATATCCCGCGCGGCAATATCTACTACTACTTCAAAACCAAAGATGAGATTTTGATCGCAGCGATCCGGCATCGCACTGAGCGCATCGCTGCCATGCTAGATGACTGGTCTGGTAAATACCGCACCCCCATCGAACGACTCCATCGCTTTGTGAACATCCTTGAAGATAGCGCCGACTCACTCACTCGTTTTGGCTGCCCGATGGGTTCACTAAATATCGAACTGGGTAAAAACGACCCCGAGTTACAAGAAGAAGCTGAGAACCTTTTTAAGGTATTTGAAGCTTGGTTAGCTGAACAATTTGATGAGCTTGGTTTTGCTGGGCGCTCGCATGAGTTAGCACTGCGCGTAATCGCGATGGGGCAAGGGATCAGCGTGGTCTCACATGTACATCGGGATGTAGTCTTCCTAAGACGAGAGCGAGATCGTATGCTCAGCATGATCAACCAACTCGTCGACGGCGAAGAAACCTGCCTCTAGAGGTTAAAATGCCTTACCCCAAAATCGAAAACATGATGCAGCAACTGATTGCTTGCCCTTCTGTGAGCAGTGTCAGTCCACATTGGGATCAATCAAACGAAGCCGTAATTCAACGCTTAGCCGATTGGACTAAGGCGGCTGGCTTTACGGTTGAAGTCATGCCAATCGAAGGCTTCCCAGGTAAATACAACCTTATTGCAAGTATCGGTAGCGGCCCAGATGGCTTAGTTCTCTCGGGTCACACCGACACCGTGCCGTATGACGATGGCAAGTGGAATAGCGATCCTTTCAAGTTACTCGATGAAAATCATAAGTGGTATGGCTTAGGCACCTGCGACATGAAAGGCTTCTTCGCTGTGGTGCTCGAGGCGCTCCGTGATATCGACCTTAAGCAATTAAAAAAGCCACTGGTCATTCTGGCAACCGCTGATGAAGAAAGCAGCATGTGTGGTGCGCGCAGCTTGCTCGATGCGCAACGCCAACTAGGCCGCCATGCGGTAATTGGTGAACCGACCGAACTCAAACCTATTCGTATGCATAAAGGCATTGCGATGGAAGCGATTCGTTTGACCGGTCGCTCAGGTCACTCAAGTAATCCTGCACTAGGTAATAGCGCGCTAGACGGCATGTATACCGTAATCGGTGAACTGATGCAGTGGCGTCAATCATTGCAACAGCGTTATCACAACCCTATGTTTGAGATAGATGCACCGACCGTGAACTTGGGTCATATTCATGGTGGTGATAATCCAAATCGCATCTGCGCACATTGCGAGCTACACTTTGATATCCGCCCACTACCCGGTATGGATATCGAAGCCTTACGTGAAGAGATTGATCATCGCTTAGTAGATGCTTTAGCGAGCACCGGACTTAAGCTTGAACGTGTCTCGTTATTTGAAGGCATACCCGCCATGGAAACCGATGCTAATGCGCCGATCATTCGTAGCACCGAAACACTCACCGGCAACAAAGCCCAAGCCGTCGCCTTTGGTACCGAAGGTCCTTTCTTGAATGCGCTAGGTATGGACACCGTGATCATGGGGCCGGGCTCAATCGATCAAGCTCATCAACCCAATGAGTTTGTCTCGCATGATCAAGCTAAGAAAGGCATCGAGATTATTAAGTCTTTAGTGCGCGAATACTGCTGTTAATACTTCCAAAGTGAGAAGCACTGCTATATCTTTGATCCTTAATTAATTTTTAACATTTCCCATGGCAAAACAAAACGCACAATTTGTTGAATGGTTTAGACAATCATCGCCCTACATCCATGCCCATCGTGGCAAGGTGTTGGTCGTTTCGTTTGATGGCGAAGCAATTACCGATAGCGATTTTGCTTACCTAATGTATGACGTTGCCCTTCTCAATGGTTTGGGCATGAAGTTGGTGCTTGTGCCTGGTGCACGCCCACAAATCGAAGAACGTCTTGCGCTACGTGGCGCCAAGATTCAACTACATAACGGTCTGCGCATCACAGATGAGCAAGCACTTCAGTGCGTTAAAGATGCTGCCGGAAATGTGCGTGTCGAGATCGAAGCATTGCTTTCGATGGGATTGAACAACTCTCCGATGGCGGGCACAGCGATTCGCGTTGCCTCGGGTAATCATGTCACTGCTAAACCGATTGGCATTGTCGATGGTGTGGACTACTTACATACCGGCGAAGTACGTAAAGTGAATGCGGACGCCATTCGAGCGCAGCTCGATGCGAACTCGGTTGTATTAGTTCCACCACTTGGTTATTCACCGACAGGTGAAGCCTTTAACTTAAGTGCACCGGATGTGGCCTCAGCTGTTGCTGTTGCTTTACATGCCGATAAATTGATTTACCTCACCGAAGGTAAACTTAAGTTACCGGCAAGCATGAACAGCTTGGTAACCAAAGAAGTCGATACTGTGTTAGCACGTCGTAAGTCACTCACTGAAGATCAACGTCGCCTACTCACAAACGCGGCCTCAGCTTGTCGTGCGGGTGTAAAACGCACGCACATCCTAAATCGTCTAGATGATGGTGCGATCCTGAGTGAGCTATTTACACGTGAAGGCTCCGGCTTACTGATCACGCAAGAACCATTTGAACAAACGCGTCCTGCCACTATCGATGATGTTGGCGGCATACTCGAATTGATCGAGCCACTTGAAGCGTCAGGCGCTTTAG
Organism: Sedimenticolaceae bacterium; assembly: GCA_965659945.1. GTDB lineage: Bacteria > Pseudomonadota > Gammaproteobacteria > Chromatiales > Chromatiaceae > VMDJ01. The sequence goes on from CBFHYJ010000064.1 coordinate 2,751, forward strand.
TGAAACGTTCACGTGAAAAGCTTGAACAAGAGATAAATTGCTTCACTGTAATTGAATGTGACGGCAGCATTATTGCTTGCGCTGCGCTCTATCCTTTCGAAAAAGAATCGACCGCAGAAGTGGCTTGTTTTGTCGTCAGCCCTGACTACCAAGGAACAGGACGTGGCGAGTCCCTACTGAACCACATCGAAGCTGATGCAAAGCAACAAAAGCTCGACAATATGTTTGTCCTCAGCACACGCACTAGTCACTGGTTTAGAGAGCAAGGTTTTATGCCAAGTGATGTGAGCGCCTTACCGAAGCGCAAACGTGATCTGTATAACTGGCAACGTAAAAGCCGGGTATTTAGTAAAAAGCTTTAAATATAGGCGCCGCAAGGCGCCTTTTTTCTGCGCAAAAAAACCCAGCGTCACAAGCACCCTGGGCGAAAGTTCACCCGAGGGGATCGAGTGATAATTTGCCTAGGAGGAGGCAACACACTCTATAACGGCCACCTATCTATTAAATTAAATAATTTAGACCTAGCCCAATCAGTAAATATCACTCATAAAAAAGCCGGATGATTTCTCATCCGGCTTTCTAATTTTGGCTGTGGTGTGATTAGTAAATCTTACCCACCGGCTCAATAGGTGCGACAGGCTCAATAAAGGCACGCTGCTCGCCACCTTCACCGTTACCCCCTTCGCCATTACCAAAGTCAGATGAGCCTTCTTGCCACATTTTACGCATCTCGTCTGGGAATTTACGTGCATTACGCTCGAACTCTTCCTCAACGTCGATTGGATTAGGCACGCTGATGTAAGGCGCAGTAAAACCAGGTGGCATACGGCCCATTAAGTTAGGTGTGTTGATCGCGTCATCCCACATCTCACCCACGGTGTAACGTGGATCGGTAGGATCAATCCAACGGAATGGCACATCGTTACCCCAAGGCGTAACACCATTCCAAGAATCAGGACCAAAGCCGCCAAAGAAACCATCACCCCAACCCGGGAAGCTACCCCATGGCAGGCTTTTCATTGGGTGATCGTTCCATTTGTTACGCTCAAATGGACCGGTGCTCCATGGACGGAAGTTACCATCTGCCCAACGACCACCGTGATCAAATGGGTTTTGCAGTGGATTTTGACCACCCCACGCATTGCCAAATGGATTGCTATCTTCGCTGAATGGGCCACCATTAAACGGACCATTACCACCAAACGGGCCGCTATTTCCGAAAGGACCACCATTAAATGGACCATTACCACCAAACGGGCCACTGTTACCAAATGGACCATTGTTGAATGGGCCATAGCCACCATAAGGTGCTGAGTTACCCCATGGCATTGATGTGCCATTACCGTAATTCGGATTTGGCATGTAAGTGTAACCGCCCCATGGGTTCGACATTGGGGTGTAGTTAGGACCATAGTTATATGGGCCAGGTGCCGCTTGCGCAGGCGCAGCCGCTTGCGGTGCCGCCTCTGGTGCCGCTAGCGTAGCGTCATTTGCCATAACGACCGACGAGCCGGTCAGTGCTAGCACTGAGAGGATGCCTGATATCCACTGAGTCTTTTTCATTCTGAGCTCCTATAGCTTCAATCGATAAGCCCACGTCTAATCTGGGGCTAATCTACAGTGACGACATCATATCAGGGTATGATGCGTCTGAAATCAATAACCTGCGTATGACCGACCCGGTCATTCAAAGTTCAATTACATAAGGTTGTAACTATGTACGAATTTAACCTCACCCTGAATCTTCCCTTCGAACAAGCAGTGGAAAAGGTCCGTGAAACCTTGATGGGCGAACAACTTGGCGTGGTCAGCGAGATCGACGTTCAAGCCATTTTTAAGGCCAAAATGGACAAGGATATTGCTCCATACCGAATCATGGGCGCGTGTAACCCCAAGCTTGCTGAGCGAGTTCTCGAGGCAGAATCCAATGCCGGCACCTTATTGCCTTGTAACTTTGTGATGCGCGCTGAAGGTAATGCAACGGTAGTGAGCTTTATGGATCCCGCTTCTGTGCTCGCATTGAGTGAGAATGAAACCATTCGCGAGATTGGAATAGAAGCTCGCGCCAAGTTGCAACGTGTTGCCGATACCTTAGCTGGCGTGTGAGCCAAGCCTTACCCGAGCAAACCACCTTTTACGGCCGCGATGACTTTGGCGTTGTACAAGTCCGCGCTAAAGATCATCAACGCTGGCTGACTTTTGGTAACGATGTCGAGCAAAGCTGTATCGATATCCGTCACCCCTACTCGCCCGTGCATGAGTATCTGCATGGCATGCTTATCGCACCACTAACGCTGGCTGCGCCAAAACAGCTCGCCATTTTAGGCTTAGGGGGCGGCACACTCGCCAATGCCCTTAATCAGCTATTTCCCGACAGCTTTATTGATGGTGTTGATTACCGCCAGCTGGTTATTGATGCCGCTTTATCGGCTTGTGGCCTTGAACTACATGACAAACTTACTCTGCACTGTGCTGATGCAAATGACTTCATAAAGCAAAGCCAGACATCGTACGACGTGATCTTTACCGACCTCTATAAGGCGAATGGCGCACACGAGTTACAAACACAGCAAGCTTTTATGGCCACCTGCGCCGAGAAACTTAGCGATCATGGCGTACTCGTTGCCAATCAATGGGCGAGTGAATTTCGCGACAGCCAAAAAGCACATGCGGCACTCAATACTGTCTTTGGTGATCAGGTAATTTACTTGCAGGTCGCCGGCGGCAACACGATTGCCTTTGCATACAAACACGCATTACCTGACCTCAAGCGCGATACCTTTTACGAGCACGCACAAACAGCAGGACTTAAGATTCATTGCGATCTACAGCGCCAGGCACGCGCCTTTTGGCGACAGAATGCAGAAGCCTTACAAACAGGGCGTTATCGTAAGCGTGCTTAATCGCTGGTTTTACTCAGCAGTCGTACCTGCGTTTTATCCAAGCTCACCAAACGTTTTTTATATAAACGACCTAAGGCACGTTTAAAGTTTGCTTTGCTTGCATAAAAGGTGTCGTAAATAACATTCGGCGGGCTTTTATCGGTAATCCGAGAGATACCATCATGCGCCTTGAGATACGCCATGATTTTTTCTTCAAGCTCATCACGTACATCTTGATTTGATGCAGCGATAGACAGGTCGATACGACCATCTTCACGAATCTGTTTAATAAACACTTTCAGCTCATGGCCAAAACGCATCGGCTTAAACACTTCGTTTTTATACAACAGACCGATGTGCGTGTTATTCAAGATGACTTTATAACCTAACTCGGTTTGTGCTGCGACCATACCTTTGACCGCATCACCTTCTTGATACACATTACGACCATCTTCACTTAAGTGACGATGGAATTTCGTCGTTCCCGCAATGCGATTAGTGTTCTCATCGAGATAACAGTAGATCACCACATTACGACCTTCATTCATCGGCCATGCTTGTTCGTTAAAGGGTACGAGCAAATCTTTGGGTAAGCCCCAATCCATAAAGGTACCCACATTATTCTGCTGCTTCACCTTTAGATAAGCAGCTTCTCCAACCTGCACTAAAGGTCGCTTCGTGGTCGCAATCAATCGGTCATCAGAATCGCAGTAGATGAAAACATGTAAGCGATCACCCACTAGGGTGTCATGAGGCACATCTTTACGCGGCAAGAGGATCTCGCCTTCATCTTGACCATCGAGATACACACCAAAGTCGACATGCTTGACGACCTTCATGCGATTCATACGACCAATATAGATCATCCTTGGTCATGCCTCGCACAAGCACCACGAAACTCTTCCGGCACATTCCCAGGGCATTCACCACATAGCTCATTACCTGGTACCGCAAAGTCGATCTTGCGCGGATAAGGCAGATTGAGGTTATTCATGATCTCGATAAATTGATCGAGAGTTTTACCGCCACCGATATGTTCATTTCGCGCCTTCTCTTGCGCGATAGAGGACACCCAGCGTCCTTCGTAGTCATGTCCAGGATGCACCAAAGTGTCATCTGGCAAGGTGAAGAATTTTTGCTGAATCGTTTTATACAAGGTCGCAGAGTCACCTGATTGGAAGTCGGTTCGACCCACACCATCAATCAACATCGCATCACCAGTAAACAAGCGACTGCTCACTGGCGTATTAATCAAATAAGCATGATGGTGGTTGGTATGACCTGGTGTAAACAGTGGATGAATCTCCAAAGAGCCAAGCTTCAAAGGCACGCCCTCTTGCAAGCCCATATCCGCACATTGCAGCTCATCCATCGCCGGGTAACAAATCATAGAGCCTGCCAACGACTTAAGACGCTTAGCGGCTGACAGATGATCTGCGTGAATATGTGTATCAATGGTATGAGTGAGCTTTAAACCAAGCGAATTAAGCACACTCAGATCACGCTCAGCGGTTTCGAGCACCGGATCGATCAAGGCGGCCTCACCGGTCTCACTACAACCAATCAAATAGGTGTAGGTACATGAATCGGGTTCAAAAAGCTGTTTGAAAATCATCGATGACTCCGGTCTTATCCATCCTGAATTAGCCCATATAAACACAAAGCTGCCTGACAAGCAGCGAAAAAAAAACCGAGCTCGAAAGCTCGGTTTTTTAGCGGGCTAAAAAGTGACTTATTTGTCAGCTTCTTTACGCTCTTTCACTTCCTTGATCACCTGCTCCGCAACATTGTTTGGACATGGTGAGTAATGAGCGAATTCCATCGAGAACTGGCCACGACCTGAAGTCATGGTGCGCAGGTCACCGATGTAACCGAACATTTCAGAAAGTGGACATTCAGCCTTAACGCGAACACCAGTAGATGATGCTTCTTGGCCTTGGATCATGCCGCGACGACGGTTCAAGTCACCGATAACGTCACCTACGTGATCTTCAGGTGTGAACACGTCAACCTTCATCATAGGCTCAAGCAACTGCATACCCGCTTTAGGTACTGATTGACGATATGCCCCTTTCGCTGCGATTTCGTATGCGATCGCTGATGAGTCAACGGCGTGGAAACCACCGTCAGTCAAAGTGACTTTCACGTCAAGTAATGGGAAGCCAGCCATTGGGCCTTTATCCATACTCATCGCAAAACCTTTCTCAACTGCAGGCCAGAATTCACGAGGTACGTTACCACCGGTAACCACAGACTCGAAGGTGAAACCTGAGTTTTGCTCACCTGGCTCAACGATGTAGTCGATCTTTGCGAACTGACCAGAACCACCCGACTGCTTTTTGTGGGTATAGCTGTCTTCAACACGCTGAGTGATGGTTTCACGGTACGCAACCTGTGGCTTACCAACGATACATTCAACACCGTGAGTACGCTTCAAGATGTCTACCTTGATGTCGAGGTGCAATTCACCCATGCCACGGATGATGGTTTCGCCTGACTCTTCGTCAGTCTCAACGCGGAATGATGGGTCTTCTTGCATCATCTTATTCAATGCAATACCCATCTTCTCGTTAGAACCCTTATCTTTAGGCTTGATCGCGATAGAGATAACCGGATCCGGGAAGACCATCGGCTCGAGAGTCGCTGGGTTGTTTTGATCACACAAGGTGTGACCAGTTTGAGTGTTCTTCAAACCAACGAATGCGATGATGTCGCCCGCTTGTGCTGAATCAACCTCAACACGGTCATCCGCCTGCATCTCAACGATACGACCGATACGTTCAGTCTTACCGGTGTAAGTATTTAATACGGTGTCACCTTTCTTAACCTTACCTGAGTAAATACGGGTAAAGGTTAATGCACCGAAACGGTCATCCATAATTTTGAATGCCAAAGAACGTAGAGGGCCATCAGGATCAACAACCGCGAATCCACCAGTCTCATTACCTTCCATATCAACTTCAGGCTGAGGCTCAACTTCAGTTGGGCTAGGCAAGTAATCTACAACCGCATCCAATACCAACTGAACACCTTTGTTCTTGAATGAAGAACCTGCGTACGTTGGGAAGAAGTCCAATGCGATAGTACCTTTACGGATACAACGCTTCAGGTCTTCAACAGAAGGCTCATTACCTTCCAAGTAAGCTTCCATTAGATCGTCATCCTGCTCAACAGCAGTCTCAACCATCTTTGCACGCCATTCTTCAGCGTCCGCTTGCATATCTGCTGGGATATCAACGATATCGTAATTCAATGGATCACCAGAATCATCCCATACCCATGCTTTCATGCTCAT
>CBFHYJ010000065.1:0-2073 GCA_965659945.1 Sedimenticolaceae bacterium
TAGTAGTATGCCCCTAGCAATTTTTGACCTGGATAACACCCTTTTGAACGGCGATTCAGACCTGCTCTGGGGTGAGTTTTTGTGTGAGCTCGGCGTTGTGGATCATGCGGTATACGAGGCAAAGAATCTTGAGTTCTATGAACAATACAAAGTGGGCACGTTGGATATCTTCGAATTCCTCGCCTTCTCCTTAAAGCCACTCTCCGAACACTCAATGGAACAACTTGAAGCTTGGCGTGCTGATTTCATCGAAAACATGATCCTGCCACGTATTACGCAAAAGGCCCGTGATCTGGTTGAATCACATCGTGAGAAAGGCGATTGCCCGATGGTGATTACCGCCACAAACACCTTTGTAACTCGCCCCATCGTGGCTGATCTTGGTATCGAGTACCTGATTGGCACCGAGCCTGAGATCAAAAATGGCCGCTACACCGGTAAGGTCGCCGGCACACCAAGCTTCCGCGAAGGTAAGGTTGAACGACTTCAAGAGTGGCTGGGCGTTTATGGCGCAAAGCTTGAGAAAGCCAGCTTCTACAGTGACTCTCTAAACGATCTCCCATTACTTGAAGCAGTGGAATTCCCAGTTGCGGTGGATCCCGACGATATCTTACGTGCACATGCTGAGGAAAAAGGCTGGCCTGTCATCAGCCTTCGCTAAGCATGCATCACCCGGCAAAAGCTCATTTCTATCGCTTGCTGCCGGGCTTTGTTCTCCTTGCACTGATTAGCCTTTCGCTGTCCTTACTCATTGGCAGCCAAGACATCCAGCTTTATCAGGTCATCAGCCTATTGATCAGTCCTGATAACAGCCTAGCTTCAAAAATCATCTACGAGGTACGTCTACCTCGTACGCTCTCTGCTTTTGCCGTTGGCGGCCTACTCGCGCTAGCGGGCGCTTTGATGCAAGTACTACTCCGCAACCCTTTGGGCGACCCTTACGTCCTCGGTGTTTCTGGTGGAGCGGCGAGCGCCGCTTTATTCGGAATGGTCTTAGGTGTCGCCGGATGGTTGATCACACCCATTGCTTTTGTGGGGGCGATGGTCAGCATCCTTATTGTGTTTGGCTTGGGCCGTTTCCAATCTGAACAACAAACACTCTTACTTGCGGGTGTCGTCATGGCCGCATTCTGGGGAGCTTTCATTAGCCTCACCCTGTCACTTGCGCCCCCTATGCAACTACCCGGCATGTTGTTTTGGCTCATGGGTGACTTGAGCGATGCGCAACAGCCTTTCATCTCATTACTTATCTTGGCTGCAGGTTTAGTCTTTGCCCTGATGATCGCCAATCAGCTTAATGTCGCCATCTATGGTGAAGAGCAAGCACACAGCTTGGGCATCAATACCCAACAACTGAAACTCAAGCTCTATATTCTTACCTCACTGCTCACAGCAAGTGCGGTAAGTATTGCTGGAGCCATTGGTTTTATCGGCCTGATCATCCCGCACCTTGTGCGCTTACTTGGCGTTACCGACCATCGCAACTTATTACCGATGAGCGTTTTAGCTGGTGGATCACTCTTAGTCTTAGCTGACTTATTAGCCCGCACCCTAATCAGCCCGATGCAAATCCCCGTGGGTATATTCACCGCACTCTTAGGTGTGCCTGTGTTTTTATGGCTTCTCGTGAGGTCTCGCTCATGAGCTTAAGCATCAACAAACTGACCCTCAGCACACCGACGCGATGCTTGATAGAAAAGCTGTCTTTCAATGTGAATGCCGGTGATCGCTGGGTAATTATCGGGCCTAATGGCGCAGGCAAAAGCTCATTACTCAAGGCTTGTGTTGGCTTAACAGCGCACCCTGAAGTCACTTTTGAACAGAAAGCCATTAATGACTATGCGCCAAAAAATCGAGCGCAACGCATTGGCCTGTTATCACAACAAAGCCTAACCGGGTTTAACACTCGAACCTTGGATCTAGTCTTATCAGGCATTTACGCACTGACGACATCCTATTGGGAGGATCAAGACCACTTACAAGCTGCGCAAGCCCTGCTTGAATCGCTAGGCTTGAGCGACAACGTTAATCAACTCGTAAGTGAATTATCAGGTGGTGAGCTACGCCGCGCCG
>CBFHYJ010000065.1:2169-8748 GCA_965659945.1 Sedimenticolaceae bacterium
CCTTGCTTGAATCGCTAGGCTTGAGCGACAACGTTAATCAACTCGTAAGTGAATTATCAGGTGGTGAGCTACGCCGCGCCGAGATTGCTCGTTTGATGCTTCAAAACCCAAAAGTGATGTTATTAGATGAGCCACTCAATCATCTCGATTTACATCAACAAAAAGCAACTCAAGACATTTTGTTAAACCATCTTTCAACGCATAACAACACAGCACTTTGGGTTGAACATGACTTAAATCGTGCACGTGCTATTGCAAATCATGCGCTGTTACTTAAAGGTGATGGTAGATGGCAAGCAGGTAAAGCTGATGATCTATTAACCGCAGCAAACTTATCTGAGCTGCTCAATACACCGCTACAACGTATCGGTGAACAAGGCTATCTCAGCGCTTTCTACTGAACGCTACGCCCTCATTCAATGCTCTTGGAACTATTGCTATATCGTGATGTTCTAATACTTAAACACGGATCTATTTCGCTACACATAAGTTAAGGAAAAGTCCCCCCGATTCCTCTATTATCAGATCACTTAGGAACCCTTGGAGAACCTACTCGATGACACAATTAAAAAAATTACTGACTGTCACCACCCTTTCAGCGGCTTTCTTTGCTGCTAGCCAAGCCAGTGCTTTCTGGAATAACAACAATATGCCGTGGAATGGAAACGGCTACGGTAACAACGGTTATGACAACAATGGCTGGAACATGCCTTGGAACAACCGTAACGGCAATAGCCGTTGGGGCAACATGCCTTGGAGCAATAACAATGGTTATGGCAACAATGGTTGGGGCTCCATGCCTTGGAGCAACAACGGTAACAACGGCTGGGGTTTCAATGGTAATAACATGCCTTGGAACAACAACGGCAACAACAATGGCTTCGGCTGGGGTGGCAACAACGGCAACCCAATGAACTGGGGGCCAATGGGCAGTGATGAGTGGAAAGGCGGCAATGCACCATGGAACAAAGATATGCCATGGCAAGATAACCGCATGTTCCGCGGCTGGGGTCCTGTACCTCAAGCTCGTCAAGGCGTAGTACGCCCACCGGTACAGCGTCCACCTGCGCCAGCTGCGAAACCACAGACTGCGCCTGCTGCACCATCAGCACCGGCTGCTAAGTAAGTTTTCTTACTGACACAAAAAAGCGCCCTTTCGGGCGCTTTTTTTTATGCCGCATTGGCGGCTTTACCGAGCAAAAGTCAGCTCACCGTCAGCCACATCAATCTTGATCACATCACCAGGATGATAATCGCCACCCAAGATCGCTTGTGCCATTGGGTTTTCAATCTGATGTTGGATCGCACGTTTCAATGGACGCGCACCATACACAGGGTCAAAGCCAGCCTCACCCAGTAGATCTAATGCTGCCGCACTAATATCTAGACTCAAATCACGCTCAGCTAAACGCTTATGCAGATACAGCATCTGGATCTCAGTGATCGAACGGATCTGCTCACGACCCAATGGATGGAACACAACGGTTTCATCAATACGGTTGATGAACTCAGGACGGAAGTGTTGGCCCACAACACCCATCACCGCCTCCTTCATCTCATAGTATTGACCATCACTCGTCATGGTCTGAATCAGATCAGAGCCCAAGTTAGAAGTCATCACGATCACCGTATTACGAAAATCCACAGTACGCCCCTGACCATCGGTCAAACGGCCATCATCCAAGACTTGTAGCAACACGTTAAACACATCGGGATGCGCTTTCTCCACCTCGTCCATCAAGATCACACTGTAAGGACGACGACGAACAGCCTCGGTTAGATAACCACCTTCGTCATAACCCACATAACCTGGAGGTGCGCCGATTAAACGCGATACCGAGTGCTTCTCCATGAACTCAGACATGTCGATACGCACCATCGCATCTTGGGTATCGAACAGAAACTCCGCGAGTGCTTTACATAACTCAGTCTTACCCACACCCGTAGGGCCTAAGAATAAGAATGAGCCATTCGGACGGTTTGGATCAGACAGACCAGCACGTGAACGACGAATCGCATTCGATACCGCACCAATGGCTTCTTGTTGACCCACCACTCGCTTACCGAGCTCGCCTTCCATCTGCAGTAGCTTTTCACGCTCACCTTCAAGCATCTTAGAAACCGGAATACCCGTCCACTTAGACACGATGGTCGCGATCTCTTCTTCAGTCACGTTGTTACGTAGCAACTTGGTTTCTGCCGGCTTCTCATTAGATGCCGCTGCCACCTTCGCCTCTAGCTCTGGGATCACACCGTACTGCAGCTCAGACATCCGTTGTAAATCATTCGCGCGACGCGCTGTCTCAAAGTCTAAACGGGCTTGCTCTAATGCTTCCTTGATGTGCGTACTGCCTTGCATCGCTGCCTTTTCAGACACCCACACCTCTTTAAGGTCAGCGAACTCACGCTCAAGACCCGACACTTCGTCATCCAGCATCGTTAAGCGTTTCTTAGAGGCCTCATCTGATTCTTTCTTAAGCGCTTCACGTTCGATCTTTAACTGAATCAAACGACGATCCAGCTTATCCATCTCTTCCGGCATAGAGTCGATCTCCATGCGGATATGTGATGCTGCTTCATCGATCAAATCGATCGCTTTATCGGGAAGTTGGCGATCAGTGATGTATCTAGTTGAAAGCTCAGCTGCAGCAACAATCGCAGGGTCAGTGATATCAACACCATGGTGTACTTCGTAGCGCTCTTTCAAGCCACGCAAAATCGCAATCGTATCTTCTACCGTTGGCTCTTCCACCAATACCTTTTGGAAACGACGCTCTAGTGCTGCATCTTTCTCAATGTACTGACGGTACTCATCCAAGGTGGTCGCACCAACGCAATGCAGCTCACCGCGCGCAAGCGCAGGCTTAAGCATATTGCCGGCATCCATAGCACCATCGCCTTTTCCGGCACCAACCATGGTGTGGATCTCATCAATAAACAGGATGACCTGACCTTCTTGTTTAGATAAGTCATTCAGTACCGCTTTCAAACGCTCTTCGAATTCACCACGGAATTTCGCACCCGCAATCAATGCACCCATATCGAGCGATAACAGACGCTTACTCTTTAAGCCTTCTGGCACCTCACCATTGACGATACGTTGCGCAAGACCTTCAACGATCGCGGTCTTACCCACACCGGGCTCACCGATCAAAACAGGGTTGTTTTTCGTGCGGCGCTGTAACACCTGAACGGCACGTCGAATCTCATCATCTCGACCAATCACAGGATCCAACTTTCCCTGTTCTGCGCGCTCAGTCATATCGATGGTGTACTTATCCAATGCTTGGCGCTGCTCTTCCGCATTCGGATCATCAATAGATGCACCACCACGCACGTTATCAATCGCTTTATTAATCGCTGTCTTGCTACCGCCGGCCTTGCGTAAGGCATCACCTAACGCACCTTTATCTTCCATCGCCGCTAAAACAAACAATTCAGAGCTAATGTATTGATCCTTTCGCTCTTGAGCTAACTTATCGGTTTGATTCAACAAACGACCCAGATCGTTTGAAAGATGTATATCTCCCGCATTTCCTTGCACAGACGCTAGGCGCTCTAATGCTTCGCTTAATGACGAGCGCAGCTGGTTAACATTCACATCAGCCTGACCAAGCAATGGGCGCACACTGCCACCCTCTTGATCGAGTAAGGCCACCATCAAATGAACCGGTTCTATAAATTGATGATCACGCCCTAGAGCCAAGCTCTGCGCATCTGCAAGCGCAAGCTGAAACTTACTTGTAAGCTTATCCATACGCATGGGTTTATCTCCAAAAATTCTCTAACTGACAGAGATATGGGGGTATTTAGCGCGTTTTCAAGATCAGGAATATTGAGCTACATCAAGCTCAATGAATCAGGACTTCTTTTCCTTGCCGCCATCTTGGTAAACCTTACGTTTAAACAGATCGGTTCGACGACTGACTACACGGTCCACAAACAACATACCGTCGAGATGGTCAATCTCATGTTGCGCAGCACGTGCTTCATAGCCTTCCATCTCGAATTGAAGCGGCTCACCATAGGGATCTTTTGCGGTCAACGTGATTTTCGTCGCACGAATCACATTACCCGTGTAATCGGGCACTGACAAACAACCCTCGCGACCTTTCTCAAAACCATCCCATTTTGTAATCTCAGGGTTCACCAACACCATGTAGCCATGGTTAGGCACCGGTTTACGTGTGGTTGAACAATCGATGATAACTATACGTTTGAACATACCTACTTGAGGCGCAGCGATACCCACAGCAGCCGGGCCGTTCTGACGTGTTTCTTCTAGATCGGCAATAAAAGCACGCAAATCATCATCAAACACCTCAACAGGTTCTGAGACCTGCTTCAAGCGCTCATCAGGAAGCTGGAGTATCTCGAGAAGTACCATCGTGAATTAACCGATATACGTCTCGATAGCCGACACACTCACCGACACATCGCTCTCGCGAACCGAGTTCAATGCCGTTTCTATCGCTTCAATATCCAGCGCAGACACAGCCGTGATTTGCATGATGTAAATTGGCTTATCTTTAGTGCCGGCAACATCAGATTCCAAATCAAGGATGTTGATACCCATCTCTGCTAAGACAGCAGTGACTTGCGAGACGATACCCGGACGATCAGCGCCACTCACCGTCACATGCACATTCGGAATGACATGCTCATGTAGACCGCCCTCAATTGGGTCAACATGCAAACACATCCCTTGCGATTCTAAAATTGTAGCGAGTGAGTTGCGCAGCGAATGTTCATCATCTGCACCTGACACCATCATCATCACGGTAAAGTTGCCACCTAAACGCAACATCGAGGTCTCACCCAAGGTCACACCATGATCAGCTAAGGCACCTGAAATCGCTGCCACCATCCCGGGCTTATCTTTACCAACCATCGTTAACATGAACCACGTTGTCTTCATTGCTCACTCACTTATTGTCATCTGATAACCAAATTAGACTAGCCATTCTGCCAGTAACCGACTCGCGTCGAAATGAATAGAAATGATCTGCATCAGCATAGGTACAGATACCACCGCCATAGATCTGTGAGACACCTGTCGCCAATAAACGCTGTCGAGCTAATTGAAATATATCCGCCATCCAATGACCCGGGCGTGATTCAACAAAGGCTGACTCGGTTTGTGAATGCTGCCGCACAAAAACTTCTCGTACCTCATCACCAACTTCAAAATGCTCAGGGCCAATTGCAGGTCCCATCCATGCCATCACCTTACTCGGATCTTCAAAACAATTAAGTGTTTGCTCTAAAACACCTGCTGCTAAACCGCGCCAACCCGCATGTGCAGCGGCGACTGCGGTACCCTGCTCATCACAAAAAAGGACCGGCAAACAATCCGCTGTCATCACTACACAAGGGGTATCTGATTGCTGAGTAAAAGCGGCGTCAGCACACTGTGTTGTCGTTAACTCAGGCCGAACGACCTCAGTACCGTGAACTTGCTCAAGCCAGTAAGGCTCATTGGGAATCAATAAGGCGTCGGTTAATCGACGACGATTCTCTGCCACATGGTTCGAATCATCTTCAACATGAGTGGCTAGATTTAAACTATCCCAAGCTCCCTGACTGACACCGCCTTCTCGTGTGGTTGAATAAGCTCGCACATGCTCGGGAGCTGGCCAGTCAGGAATAATCGGTCTAATCATCCTCTTCCCATATCTCTAAGCCATCGACTTCGAAGGCCTGATAGAAATCATCACCGAACTCCATTTCTTCACCATCACCAAAATGATGATCACGTAGCGCTTCAATAAGAACTGCCATGTCATCTGGCATTGGTACTTCGAAGTTAAGCTCCTTGCCACTTTCAGGATGCAGAAAGCTCAAGCGTTTCGCGTGAAGTGCTTGGCGATTAAAGCCACGCATCACTTCTTTTAAATAATCATCGGCATTTTTCGGTAGTTGCAATCGTGCACCATATACAGGATCTCCCACTAAGGAATGACGAAGATGTGCCATGTGCACACGAATCTGATGCGTGCGTCCGGTCTCGAGATTCACCTGCAATAAGGTATGCGCCTGAAATTTTTCGAGCACTCGATAATGCGTGATCGCAGGCTTTCCCATGGGGTTAACCGCCATCTTGATGCGCTGAGTCGGATGACGACCAATCGGCAAATCAATCGTACCGCCAACATTGAACTTTCCATTCACCACTGCACGGTATTCGCGTTTCATGGTGCGATTCGCTAAGGCTTCACTTAATTGCTTATGAGCAAGCTCGCTTCGCGCTACAACCATCAAACCAGTTGTTTCTTTATCTAAGCGATGCACAATGCCGGCACGTGGAATATTCGCCAGATTCTCATCCATGTAGAGCAGGCCATTTTGCAAGGTACCATCTGGGTTACCGGCTGCAGGATGCACCACCAAGCCCGCGGGCTTATTCACCACGATCAGATGCTCATCCTCATAGACCACCTCAAAATCGACTTGCTGAGGTCGGCATTCAACTTGATCTTCGATCACTGCCGTTAATTGCACCTGATCACCGAGCTTAACCGCATCTCGGGGCCTTACGGTTTCGCCATTGAGTAAAACCCGCCCTTCTTTTGTCCATGC
>CBFHYJ010000066.1:0-8461 GCA_965659945.1 Sedimenticolaceae bacterium
AACTGCTTATACAAGTAACCTTCACCTTGACCGGCGATTTTAGGGAAAGTCGGTGCAGCGGCATTGCCGTCCATACCGTGACAACCTGCACAAGTCGCAGATTTTTCTTTACCGCTAGCTGCGTCACCTGCTGCTAACGCAGAACCCGCAAATGCGAAAGAAACCAAAGAAGCAATCAATAGGATGTTTTTCATATCTAATACCCAGGAACAACTAATGTTTTCAGAGTGAAATCAGGTCGTGATTATAAGGAAACTCTGATTCTCTTGCGAAAAATTTTTCCGAATTGAACTGATTTAGTTCAAAGAAAGCAAAAAAAACGCCCCAAGGGGCGTTTTTTTACGCTAAGTCTATGAATTACTTCATAGTTCCTACGTATGCTGCAATGTTATCGATGTCAGCAGCAGACAAACCTGCAGTCATCGCCTGCATAGTCGCATTTGCAATTGCACCAGATTTGTAGCCGTTCAATTTGCCAGCGATATCAGCAGCGCTTTGACCAGCAAGTTTTGGGTAACCTAGTGCTGCATTACCAGCACCTGATGCGCCGTGGCAACCTGCACATACTGCAAATTTAGCTTTACCTGCTGCTGCATCACCTGCAACCGCTGAGCCGAAACCTGCAACCATTGCTAGTGCAGCAACTGACATTACGATTTTTTTCATTTTTAAGTTCTCCTAAGAGCTTGTCTAGCAAGCATTTTGCCTTTAAAAGGCGAATTCTTTTTTTGTGTTCCGATTTATATCAGAGCACAGATCTAGCCGCAACGGCTTAACGCTGCGTCGTCAGCATCCAACGATAGGCTGTTGGCTGCCCATTTAACTGCCCTTTAAGCAAAAACTGCCAATGCATCCCATTTTGGGTGCATATCGGTAGTATTAGAGTAGCCGAGCTTGCCTGAACGCTAACTGAACGAAACTCAGCCCGCGTCAGCCCCATTTCCATCTCCAACCCAGTCACCTCAAGGGCCTCTGGGGCAAAAAATCCACTCTCACTGCTCACCTGAATCTGGTGCTCGCTCATCACGCCGATGGGAGCAGGTGTCACAGAGACTGAAATATCACCCTCAGCTGTGGTGATCAGACAACGACCCTTCGACAGCTCACAGCGCACCTCAGTACTCATCACACTTTCTGGTGCTAACCACCATCGCGTCAGCCCACCGGTAATCAACACTAGCGCGACAAAAAGGAAAGCTAGCTTAGTCTGCATCGGTACCCTTAAGAGACTGTGTCGCCAATTCGATTTCATCGGGTGTTAGCTCACGCCATGCCCCCGGCTTTAAATCAGCATCCAGATGTAGCTGACCAATCTGGCTTCGATGTAAGGTCTCAACCTTATTACCCAAGGCGGCAAACATTCGCTTTACCTGGTGATAGCGGCCTTCAAATAAGGTCACTGTGACCTGTTGATCATCTACACGCTGAAGAACAGCCGGACGCGTAAGCTTCTCCTCACCATCGAGCTTAATGCCATCAGAAAAGACTTTTTCCGCAGAAGGCACCAGAGGATCTGCCAAACCCACCTCATACACCTTACCGACAGCTCTGCGCGGTGAAGAAACACGATGCGACCAATCACCATCGTCAGTCATCAGAAGCAAACCGGTGGTATCGAGATCCAAGCGCCCCACGATATGCACATCTCTCGACCATTCAGGTGGTAGCAAATCAATTACCGTGGAATACAAGCCATCTCGATTGGCGCACACCAAGCCTGCCGGCTTATGCATCATCAGGTAAATGGGTGGCGCAACGTCCAATAGCTCGTCACCCCAGAATACCTCAGCACCATCAGGAATTTGCGCAGCCGCTTTTTTGACCACCTCGCCGTTAACCCGGATCTCTCCACGACGGATCAAAATGCCCGCTTCTTTTCGACTAAGTTTCGTCGTTTGACTAACCCAACGATCAAGACGTCCGCTGGTCATAATCTATCTCTCTGCAAATCATTAAATAACATGATACCGACCTTTCTCAGGCGCGATAAACTCAGACGATGAAATTTTCTCAACTTCCGATTGGCGCCGAGTTTGTCTTTAAAGACGAGAACTACACTAAGGTTTCGCCAATCATGGCGGCACTTGTGTCATCTGGCACGAATAAAGCCATTCCTCGCTCTGCAGCTGTCGAGGTGAAGAGTGAGCTCGTTTCTGTTCAGACACCCGAGCATGTCGAAACCAAAGCGCTTAATCAGGCCATGCAAGCATTGGCACAGGACATCAACCAAACCATCTCATCCAGTGATTTAAACGCTGAGCAAATCAACGCATTACTTAACGCTATCCAACCAGCATTTTCACGCTGTCGACATAGCTTAAAACTACCCTAGGAGCTTCCATGAAAAAGATTCTATTTACCGCCCTAATCATCTCTTTAAGTAGTGGCAGCTTTGCACAAATGACTGGTGAGCAAATGGTCGCAGGTAGCTTCTTTAATCACTACGATCGTAATCAGGATGGCCAGGTAACCCGTAAAGAGTTTCTTACTCCTTCGATGCAACGCTTCGTCTACATCGACAGCAACCATGACGGCATCATTGATGGCAACGAGGTGAATGCGTTTGTCCTGAAGATGCTGCAAGGTGGACAGCCGCAATAAGGACTACACTTCTTTAATGAGTAAACCTTCTCGCGTCTATTTTTTCGGCACTTGCCTGATCGATATGCTCTACCCCAATGCGGGTATGGCTGCGATCACTCTTCTGCAGCGCGAAGGACTGAAAGTCATCTTTCCACAAAATCAATCCTGCTGCGGTCAGCCTGCTTTTAATAGCGGATATCGCGATGAAGCGCTCAAGGTAGCTCGTAGTCAGCTCAATCTATTTAAAGAAGATATCCCAATTGTTGTGCCATCGGCCTCTTGCGGCGGCATGATGCTGCATCACTGGCCAGAGCTTTTTGAGGGACAGCCTGGTCACCAGCAAGCCTGTGATATCGCTAGGCGTGTTGTCGAGTTTGCTGACTTCCTAGTCAACACCTTGCAGATCGAGTTACATGATAAAGGTGAGCCGACTTATATCGCAGTGCATCATTCCTGTTCTGCGCAGCGTGAGATGAATGTTGCGTCATCCACCGACAAACTACTTGCTCAACTCAACGAGGTGACGGTAGAGCGTCATCAGCGCCCAACTGAATGCTGTGGCTTTGGTGGCACCTTTGCCGTTAAGCAACCGGATATCTCAGGCGCGATGGTTGAGGCTAAAACGCAAGCGATCTGTGCCACTTCTGCCAAAGCAGTTATCAGCCAAGACTGCGGCTGCTTAATGAACATTACCGGCTACGCAGAAAAACAACAGCATGATTTAAAGGGTCAGCATATAGCTGAGTTCTTGCTGGAGCGCACCTCATGAATCAGCAGCAGGCTTTTGAACGTCGCATTGATGAAGCACTACATAATGCGCAACTACGTCAGAACTTTCGCTCTGCGATGGATGGTATCCGTCAGCGTCGCGCTGAACAGTTCCCCGATGAAGCACAGCTCCAAGCTTTGCGCGAGCAAGTACAAAGCATTCGCAGTTACTCACTACAAAACCAAGCCGACCTTTTAGAGAAGCTGGAAGCAAAGCTCATTGAAAATGGCATTCAAGTGCATTGGGCTGCGAACCCTGAGGAAGCCAACGGCATCATTGCTGATATTCTCAACGCGGCTAACGCCAAGACAGTGGTCAAAGGCAAGTCAATGGTCTCGGAGGAAACCGAGCTCAATCACTACCTCGAAGAACAAGGCATTGAGGTTATCGAATCGGATCTTGGCGAATACATCATTCAGCTCGCCAAAGAACCACCCTCGCACATTGTTGCACCTGCTATTCATAAGAACCGCGTAGAAGTTGCAGAACTGTTTCAAAACTTCCACCCGGAGTTGCCATACACAGAAAACATCGACGAGCTGACTGAAACCGCGCGAGTCATTCTGCGCGAGAAATTTGCTAAAGCCGATGCCGGCATTTCGGGTGTTAACTTTGCCGTGGCTGAAACAGGTACTTTATGTCTCGTAGAGAACGAAGGTAATGGCCGCTTAAGTACTACGGCGCCTGAGCTACACATTGCGATCACCGGTATCGAAAAAGTCATCGACAAGCTAACCGACATTCCGCCGTTGCTCGAGATACTAACAAAGTCAGCCACCGGCCAACCTATCACGACATACTTCAATATGATTAGCCGCCCTCGTCAGGAAGGTGAGCTAGATGGACCGAAAACCGTGCATCTAGTTCTGCTTGATAACGGGCGCTCACGTATACGATGGGATGATGAACTACTCGACACCTTGCGCTGCATTCGCTGCGGCGCTTGCATGAACCACTGCCCCGTGTATGTACACGTTGGCGGTCATGCCTACGGTTCGGTTTATCCCGGCCCGATTGGTTTAGCACTCGAACCACAACGTTTAGGTTTGGATAAAGCTGGCAGTTTGACCTCAGCTTGCTCACTTTGTGGTGCATGCGGCGAAGTGTGCCCAGTCAACATACCACTACCTAAAATTATCAATCGCTTACGCGCCGAATCTGTTAACAACCAAGAGGCATCCACCGTTTCTGGCAAAGGTGCATTACGCCATGGATCAGAAGCTTGGATTTGGAAGCTCTGGTCAATGAGTTATAGCTCACCCGCTTTACACAAATTTATAAGTTGGGCCGGCACCCGCCTAAACGGTTTGATTCCCAACAAGTTAGGCGCGTGGACTCACTATCGCACTCGCCCAACCCCAGCAAAACGCACACTGCACGAGCTCGCAAAATCAGCAGGCATTGCCAATGACTGATTCACGCGCACACATTCTTAACCGCCTGCGTCACCATGAGCTCACACCTGAAGCAAAAGCACCGGTGTATCAAAAGCTACTCGGGCTAAACAAAGCTCAGCGGATTAAATCGTTTACCGAGAAACAACAAGCTGTTCGTGGCGAAGTCGTTTTACTGAAAGGTAGCTGGACAGATTGGATGGATAAGCACTTTAAAGGTGCTCATTTGCTAGTTGGCACTGGCGAGCTTAGCGATCAAGCAAGCCATCTTAAAAATGCCAAATCGATCAGTCATTACGACCAACCCATCGAATCATGGAAGCCGGATTTATTCGAGCATATTGATGTATCGATCACGACCTCACACGCGGGACTTGCGGAGAGTGGTACTTTGATCTTGAAACCAACCCCTCAAGAGCCACGCCTAATGTCATTGGTACCGCCAGCTCATGTAGCGATCTTGGACGCCAATCGTCTTTATGAAAACTTCGCCGAATTGATGGGTGCAGAGGATTGGTCAGAGATGCCAACTAACCTGTTATTGATCTCAGGTCCCTCTAAAACGGCTGACATCGAACAAACGCTTGCGTATGGCATTCATGGTCCAAAACGTTTGATCACCTTAATCGTTAATCACGATTAATTTTCTAAGGCTTCGTGCTTACTGCGAATAAAGTCTTTATGCGGTACATGCAATAAGTCTGCTACACGCCTGACCAAATGTTCTTCATGATGATGAATCACCTGATCTGCGCAAGCAACACGCCATAATCCCAGAACTAATTGATACTTTTGTTCTTGAGAGAAATGCGCATTTACCAACTCAACATGCTCATGTAGAGAAGCATTCCACTTTGCCGTTTCGGTAGCCTCATTAATCAGTTGATCTAATTCGACGCTTGATAACGACCACTGTTGAGATAAAAACTCTTGGATGCGTTGCAGCTCATCTTGCTCAATCGATTGATCTACTTTCGCTACTTCAATCAGCAATAAAGCCGCAGCACTCTGAATCTGAGACTCCGTTGGCGGGGCTTCAGTCGCAACCTCAAATAGTGATTTGAATGCAGCGAACATTACTCATCGACATCCTTATGCGCGCCATCACAATAAGGTGGATTTTGCGTTTGCTTACAGGCACACAACCCTCGCTTACCAGACTTATCTGCGACAAAAGCCATCGGTTGGAAATCAGTGCCCTGGTGTGAGCCATCACAGAATGGTTGTGACTTTGATAAGCCACAGGTACACCACCAGTATTCTTTACCTTCTTCTAACTCAACGATACATGGACTGGCTTGCGCTACGGTTGGTTTAGACATCTCTCCCCCTTAACTTGATCTGTATCAAGAATCGTGCAGCGTTATTTTTACTGCGAAATATAAGTTGATCACGATCAATAACCGAGGACATCAATGAGCTTACTGTGGAGCCATAGACAAACAGGAGGCCGTTATGGATCTATTTGCACGCTTATTAAATGACTGGGTTGGCATCACTTCACTACTTACTGTAGTTGGCGTATTGGCCATGACCGTGTTTTACATTGCTTACTTTTGGAAGCACTACGTGCATCCTGAAGACTAATTAAACCTGATTTAGGCAATAAAAAAGCCCCTCGGTGAGGGGCTTAATTTTTATACCGGCTTATAAATCTCAGCCCCAGCGTTTTTAAACTGCTCGGCTTTTTCTTTCATGCCTTCTTCAACTGCCACATTGATGTCTTTGAACTTATTCTGCTCTGCATATTCACGAACATCCTGCGTGATTTTCATCGAACAGAAATGCGGTCCACACATCGAACAGAAGTGCGCAACCTTGGCCGAATCTTTCGGCAAGGTTTCATCGTGGAATTCACGCGCCTTTTCAGGATCAAGACCTAAGTTGAACTGATCTTCCCAACGGAACTCAAAGCGTGCCTTGGATAACGCGTTATCGCGCACCTGTGCTCCCGGCAGACCTTTCGCCAAGTCAGCGGCATGTGCTGCCAACTTATAGGTAATGATGCCTTCTCTAACGTCTGCTTTATTTGGCAGACCTAAGTGCTCTTTCGGTGTGACATAACACAGCATGGCACAGCCATACCAACCGATATTCGCCGCACCGATACCCGAGGTAATGTGGTCATAGCCAGGTGCGATATCGGTAGTCAGTGGACCTAAAGTGTAGAACGGTGCTTCGAAACAATCGCGTAGCTCTTTGTCCATGTTCTCTTTGATCATCTGCATCGGCACGTGACCTGGGCCTTCGATCATCACTTGAACATCATGCTCCCAGGCGACCTTAGTAAGCTCACCTAAGGTCTCAAGCTCACCAAATTGAGCGGCATCGTTTGCATCTGCAATCGAGCCTGGACGTAAGCCATCACCCAAAGAGAAGGACACGTCATACGCCTTCATGATCTCGCAGATCTCTTCGAAATGGGTGTAAAGGAAGTTTTCTTCATGATGCGCTAAACACCATTTCGCCATGATAGAACCACCGCGCGACACGATACCGGTCACTCGATCTGCAGTCAGCGGCACATATCGCAGCAACACGCCGGCGTGTATAGTGAAGTAATCGACACCCTGTTCAGCTTGCTCTATCAAGGTATCTTTGAAAATCTCCCAAGTCAGGTCTTCTGCTTTGCCATTGACCTTTTCGAGCGCCTGATAAATCGGCACTGTGCCAATCGGCATGGGCGCGTTACGCAAAATCCATTCGCGCGTCTCGTGAATGTTTTTACCGGTCGACAAGTCCATCAAGGTATCGCCACCCCAACGGGCTGACCAAGCCATCTTCTCAACTTCTTCTTCAATAGAAGACGTCACCGCTGAGTTACCAATATTGGTGTTGATCTTCACGCGGAAGTTACGGCCAATGATCATTGGTTCGAGTTCTGGATGATTGATGTTTGCCGGAATGATCGCGCGACCTTCGGCAATCTCTTTGCGCACGAACTCTGGCGTAATCTCATCAGGCAGATTCGCGCCAAAATTTTCACCCGGGTGCTGCTTAAGCAATTTTTTGTAACGCGGATCTTTACGGATCTCATCAAGCTTTGCGTTCTCGCGAATCGCCACGTATTCCATTTCTGGGGTGATGATGCCCTGACGCGCATAATGCATCTGGCTGACGTTCTTACCTACAATAGCTCGACGCGGCGCGCGGATATGCTCAAAACGCAGATGCGCTAACTTCGGATCGTTTTGACGCTCTGTGCCGTACTCCGAGGTTGGACCTGCCAATGATTCAGTATCAGCTCGGTCTTCAATCCATGGAGTACGCACATCAGGCATACCCTTGAGCAAATCGATCTGCTTTTCAGGGTCTGTGAAAGGTCCTGATGTGTCATACACGGTAATCGGTGGATTTTCTTCCTCACCAAAACTCGCCGACGTGGCAGCTTGCGCGATTTCACGCATCGGCACACGAACATCAGGACGCGAACCTTTTACGAACACTTTGATCGAATTCGGGAATGGACGGGTGACTTCTTCCGAGAGCTCGGCAGTCTTCTTAATAAAATCTTCTGGGATGGCACTCATCTCATTCTCCACGCGGGGGATCGGTGCCTTGACGGTATGTCGACGCCGCTTCCCTCCGCCAGTATTAGCTGGATCAGGTTCAAGGGTACTTCTCAGCCTGCAGGCGCCCCTAGCTTGTCAGGGCTTCACGTTACGCGATTTCCACCTTCTGATTCAACCGCAAACACTGGGGAAAGCCATCAAAT
>CBFHYJ010000067.1:0-8155 GCA_965659945.1 Sedimenticolaceae bacterium
AGGGATAACGACGATCGTTCATCAGAAGGACGCGAGACAGATGGAGATCACCCAACCAATGCGTATCTTTTTCTAATCGTGCATCTAATTTAAAACACATCACACACCCTTAAAACTTCCTTTGCCACCGCGAAGGTTATAGGCTCATCATACCGACGATTGAATTAACAAGGCAGCAACCATGTCGTATCAACAAAGTGGCACCTGTTGGCACTGTGGCCACGCCCTTAGCAATGGCGATTACGCCAGAGATCACTACTGCTCTTCCTGCGGCAAGCCAACGCTGGTCTGCCGTAATTGTGAGTACTTCAGCACCTCTGCACCCAATCAATGCCAAGAACCTGTTGCAGACCCCGTAAGCGATAAAGAACGCAGCAACTTCTGCGGTTACTTCAAAGCTATAGCGCGCTCAGCAGAAAGTCAGAATAGCCCTACAGAAGAACTTAGAGCTGCAGCAGAAGCCCTGTTTAAAGATCTCTAAGGCTTTGCATGCGCCGAAATAGTCGCTAATGTCCGTCTATGGATATCGACCACATGATTATGTATACCGCGGCAGGCCTGGGCACCACCTGGCTTGTTTATCTTGGGTATATCTATGTGGCGAGTAAAGCGATTAGCGGGCTTGAGGTAAAAGCCATCTCCAAAGAGCTTCCGTTCGAACCCTCGCAAGCCAGTTACTTTATTTATTGCTTTGCACCGAATTGCGGGCCTTGTAAATTTTTATCACCCTTAGTAGATAAGTTAGCCAAAGAAGGCATTGAATTTCACAAGGTCGATATCGCAAAACACTATGCCTTTGGCAAAGACCTGGGTATTCGCACCTCACCGACAATCGTGAAGGTTGAGAACAATACAGTTGTCGATGTTCTTGTTGGTAGTCAGCAAGAACACAAACTGCGCACCTGGATAGCGCAATAAAAAGCCGCCCCTCAGGGCGGCTCGCCTCTACCTTGACTTCGTTACGACCTTAGGGGAAAGCAGGCAGTTGGCTATCGACCGAGCCATCACTTGCTTCTGGATGACGCTTTTGCATCAGTTTACGGATCTCTCTGACCCTTGCTGGACAGACATCGACCATTAACAGGACCTTTCCGGCATCAAGATCTGCAGCAAAGGGTTTTAAACGACTGTTCGGCACGCTGATAGCAACAAGCCCAGAGAACCATGCCCCCATGAAGGCTCCGGCTAGCGCAATCAAAAGCACGGCGCCTAAACCCATACCGGAAAACACACCGAATTGAAGAAGCGACATTCCCAGTAAGGCACCAGTTAAACCACCGACAACCAAACCCATCTCCCAACCATGTATCAGGTCAGAGCGTTGTAAAAAATTAGCACGATTGAGGTCGCCTAGATCTACCGAGTCATGTGCCATGAAGTGAATGTTGTGATTATCGATTTTTGCGAGCAATAAATCGTTTTCAGTTTCTTTCGCTGCCACACAATTGGGCAACACAAAATACATACGTCTTTTCATTTATCTCTCCCCCTTATGAAGATAAAGCCCCACGGGCCTGTTTATAAATTTAGCGGAGAATGACAAAAGCTCTAATAAATTATATTTTTACCGAAGAAATTCTAATAAAAAGAACTAATTCCATAAAATAAGCACTAAGTAATGAATAAATGCAAAACTCTTTAGGAAACTAGCTATGCGACGCATTCATACACAATTGATTGGTTTATTACTGTTGTTCTCAAGCCATGCAGTTTTTGCAGATGTTCTAGTTTTTATTCATGGTTTTTTAGGCTCGGAGCGCTCATGGACTGAGCCAGGCATCATGCATATCGTTGATAAAGGTGGTTATCCCTATACGGGTATCTACTATGCTCAAGGCACCAGTGTGGCCTACAGCGGTAAAGAAGCGCGACCTGCAACTGCAAGCTATACAGTTCGACTGCCCTCTACTGCACCGATCGCATTACAAGCTCAGTGGCTAGATGCTTTTGTCAATGAAATCACCCAGCAGCATGTCAATGAATCGATCACACTGATCGGTCATTCTGCCGGTGGTGTCGTCGCACGTTATTTAGTCTTGACCGCTAAGCCAAAAGCAGTCAATCTTTTACTCACGATCGCAACACCTCATAACGGCACCTTACGCGCCGCTCAGGCGCTCGACGTACTTAATCCAAGCGGTATGTTTAGCCCAATTGAACGTTTCGCTGTTCGCCGTGCAACCGGTGACAATCTATACAGCACCTTGATGCGCAGCCGTCAGCTCATCAACGAATTGACGCCACCACGTCCCGGTAACTTTTTATATTGGCTTAACCAACAAACCCATCCGGCGATCTCCTACATCAGCATCGTCAGAACGGGTGGAGAAAATCACATGGGTGATCAGATTGTGAAACCGGTCAGTCAGGACTTACGCTGGATACTCGCTGATCCTTCAGTGAACCAGACCTATCAAATACAAGGTGGGCACTTTTTAACCGCCAAAGACGGACATGCGATCGTTAATCTTTTGCAGTAATTGGATGGTTAGCTGAACCACCAACATAAGCTATACGGAACAAACCAAAGCGATGTCGCATTTCTGCTAGCAAGGGAATCTTATCGGCATCATTCGACAGCCAAATGTAGATAGGCCGATGCGTTGCTTCTTTAAGCTCAGCATCATTTGGTTTAAAGCTTTCAAAGCGTAATTTTATTGCTGGCCATTGCTGACCATTAAGCTCCAAGGTTTTATCCGTTTCCACTTTCACACGATAACGCAGTGACTCTTTACTGTTAGTGACGGATAAAAGTACTTCTTGGCCTGCTTGCAATGACATACCGCGCAGTGCGTGAAGCAAACCTAATCGGTCATATTGAATGGGATAATCGGTTTTATCAGGCTGATCAAAGTCACCTGCCTCTAAGCCATCAAGCAACGCTTGCTCTGCCGCTTTAACATCAGACTTTTTAAATTCCTTTTCTTCTAGATCAAGTCGAACCAGATGATGCTTGGCATCTTTATCACCGGTACGCTCAAACACCTCATAGACCCACGTCTGTTGCCGTGAAGGTTCCAGCCAAGAGGTAAAGCGATAACGAATCGGGAACAGCGACTCCACAAAGCTGTATTTCTCCGAGCTCACATTCATTTGTGTCTCTTGATAACCCTTAGGCTCAAGCGTGCGCTGAATCAGCGAGACATCGCAGATATTGATGGTCTCACTTAAGGTAAAGATGCCTTTGTAAGTCGCCAAATACTTTAGCTTCTCAACAGGCTCAGCTGCCTTCACAGCACTTGCTGTGAATAAAAAAACGCTAACTGCTAGGCTTACTAATAAGTTCATGGCATGCTCTAAATCTTCTTAAATAGCATTATCACCGAAAACGATGTCATACGCTTTTCAGGTTACAAAAAAGGGACCTTTGGCCATTGCATGGCTTGAGAATTTTGATGCGCTGAATCAATCTATCCTTAAAGCATATGACCGCGAAGCTCAAGGTCAGTTCAGTCACCATTCGCATCTTGAACTTGGTCGCTATGAGAACACCTATATCGATATCAGCGCGATCCCCGAGTTTCTGCCATTAGCAGATGCGGTGAAACACACCGCTCAAACCCTGTTGCAACAAACAGAGCTAAAGATGGGGTTTTGGTTTAACGCGATGCAACCTGGCGATAAGACCGCACGACACAATCACGACGAAGAGGATGAATTACTCTCGTGTGTGTATTACATCACCGCACCAGAAAACAGCGGCGATCTACTGCTTTTTGATCGGGATGACACCTTGCGGGTTATGCCAGAGGCAGGAAAGCTTGTGCTCTTCTCACCCAAACTTGCGCATGCCGTGGAAGAAAATCGCTCTGATCAACAACGCCTTTCGGTCGCGTTTAATTTTGGTCTAGAGGCTTTGTAGAGGTTTCTAAGCGCTCTGTTGTAGCGAGGGTTACAGACACATTATCAACCGTCACAAAGGCTCGCTCTTCAATATCACCGCGATACGCGCGGTACTCAGTCACCTTCTGGGTACCTGAATCGACAACTCGAACAAACACCATCTCAGATGACTTCTCCCAGTGGTCATACATTAACCAACCACCCGCAATAATCATCAGGGCCACAACCCCAGTCGCTAACCAACCAATCGGGAAACCACCACTCTGATTGACGGCTGGTACAGGATTATTCAGCACGCGCTGACGACTGCGTCGCGCAAACCAGAGAACACCGATAACAACCGCAAGGGTAAAGGCAATTTTTGTTAGCATGAATCACACCTTATTAAAGTGAACGCTAGTGTATCAGCCTGTTTCGCATGGATTGCAGCTTTTAGCTATGATGGCTAAAACAAAAATACCTAGGAGGCCTCATGAAACTGACAAAACTTATTTTGATGGCAGCAATCACTGCCATAGCAACACCAACGTTTGCTGAAGAAGGTAGCGGTGGTAAAGAAGTTAATATAACCCGCTCCATGAAATCAGCCGAAACCAAACACAACGGTGTGACTGTAACGATTCAACGTAATCAAAATACCAATAACACCATTCACCCAAAATTCCAGCTGACCTCGCGCCCTTGTCCACCCTTCTGTATTCAGCCGATCCATTTAGCTGACGGTGTTCAAACCATCGATGAGCTCGACATGATTGATTATCTAAAACGTGTTGGTGAAGGTGATGATAGCGTGATGGTCATTGATTCTCGCGGCGCTGATTGGCTTAAGCGCGGGACCATTCCCGGTAGCGTACATCTTCACTACAAAAAGCTCAGCATGAAAGCGAATAGCGAAGAATCGATTGCCGAAATTTTGGAAGATGAATTTGGTGCTCAACGTACCGCAGAATTCTGGAATTTCAGTAATGCAAAAACCTTAGTGCTCTTCTGTAATGGTGTTTGGTGTGGACAAGCCCCTACCAACATTAAGTCATTACTGCGCATTGGCTACCCACCAAGTAAGTTAAAGTGGTATCGCGGTGGTATGCAGAACTGGGAGGTACTGGGATTAACCAGCATCAAGCCAAACTGATGAAAAAATCGATAAGCCTTATGCTTATCCTACTTGCGCTTGTCGGGTGTTCCGCACCTGACAAGCCAAGCGTATCGCTTTACCTTGCAGTGCAACGTGGTGACCTCGAACAGGTCGAGCGTCATTTGCATTGGGGCACTGATCTCAACGCTGCATTTCCAAATGGCAGCTATGCCCTTCATGAAGCAGTCAGCCTAGGTCGCTTTGTTATCTCAAAAGCGATTCTCGATGCCTCGTCAGATATCAATCTTCGCAACCAACAAGGCGACAGCGCGATTGAGCTCGCTGTATTGAATGGTCGTATTCAAATTGCTGAATTAATGATCAAACGTGGCGCTAAGATTAATCCCGATAGCACCCTTTTAAGATTAGCCCAACGAGATGGGTATGACCGTGATTCAGTTAAATTCTTAATCGAACAAGGTGCCAACCTAGACACCCAGGATGCCACTGGTGACACCTCTTTAATTATCGCGATTCGTCATAACAACCACCGACTTGCCCACCACTTGGTCAACCAAGGTGCTTCTGTGAATCAAACTAGTAAAACTCGCCTTTCCCCTCTAGCAGTCGCGAAACAACAAAAGAACACTGAACTGGTAACTTTTCTGCTGAAAAACGGCGCTTCCGAATAAGCGTTAACTGCCCTGCTGCGGTATCATTTGCTGCAGATAATTTGTTTTAGACACGGAGCAGTAAATGGCCAGCACCCCTGATGAATTGACGATCAACTGGAACGAAGGCGGTATCGATACCGTTAAAGAACTGGATAAAAAGATCCTTTCAAAAGGGGCTTGGACCACTATTCTTTTTCGCTACCAAGACTGGGTTCCAAGCAAAGAGGAATACAGCAAAGAAAAATACTCGATTCGCCGCTACCAGAAGCGCAATGGCGAATATCAGCAGAAGTCTAAGTTCAATATCTCTAGCCCAGATCAAGCTCAGCAACTGATCGAAGCGCTACAAGGCTGGATTAAGGACTAATCAATCCCGATCTGTGTCGGCCACTCGAGAAGCTGGTCGACAATCTGGCGTTGTCGTTCTGACAACGCCGGATCAATCACCATCTTAGATAGTGTCTTACGGTAATCCCTAAGACTTGGCCCCGTCGCACCGCCCTCTTGAATTCGCTGACGACGAAACTCATTCCATTGGGCTTTCTCATTTGGACTGAGTAGTTCAGGCCAATTACGCGCGCGATACCGCCATACCAATTCGCGCCATCGCGCATCCTCAAAAGAAAAGGTACTACTTGCTAGTTCTTCCGGGGGCGTAAGGTGAAGCTGCTTTGCTATCCGTTTGTCACCTGCACCAATAAAGCCACCGTATAAATTGAAGTCAGGATCGGTATCACCTACAAAGTCGTCACTGGAATAAAGTGCTTCAAGTTTCTGTTGCCACATCGCTTTACCGTTCAACAGCAGCTCAATATGCTTTTGTTCACGCTCAAGATCCAGATCCCATTGCTCGCGCGCTTCATCAGTCAAGGTGTTGATTGGCACAACAACCGGCGCCTGATTCACTCGAATATCTTTTAACGCTATGCGCTCAACACCTTCTGGTAAATCTTCTTTACGGGTATAAAGCCGGGCTTTCAATTCATCGACATCGCATTCCAATAAGGGTGTTGGATCAACACGCAGATCATAGGTGATCACTTGATTAGGATTCTTCGGATGACGAATCAGTGGCAACACACTGGCAATACAGCCCAAGCGTGCTGGAAAACGCATCGAGCTATGCACAACTGGCTTTGGATTCACCACATCTAGGAGTGTATTGATCGAATGTTTATCGCGATGCGTGAAAACATAATCAAACAACTTAGGTTGTGCTTGTTTCAGTAACTTAGCTAAAGCGATTGTCGCTTTTACATCGACCAAGGCATCGTGAGCACCGGCGTGCTCTATCTCATTCGCTGCGGTGAGATCTTCCAAACGAAAACTGTTTGATCCATCGTCTTTGGTTGGCCAGTTAATACCTTCAGGTCGTAATGCACGCGTCAATCGTACAACATCAATCAAGTCCCAGCGTGAGTTCCCATTGGCATATTCACGCTCATACGGATCATAAAAGTTCCGATACAAGCCAAAGCGCGTCACGGTATCGTCAAAACGAAGCGTGTTATAGCCCAGTGCGCAGGTGCCCGGCGTGCTCAGCTCTTCATGAATGAAACGGAAGAAATCCGCCTCTGGCGCACCATGCTCAAACGCTAGTTGTGGACTGATTCCAGTGACCATGCAAGCCTCTGGATGCGGCAAGAAATCATCTGCAGGTTTGGCATAGATAACCAACGGCTCGCCAATAGGATTGAGATCGAGATCAGTGCGTAGACCTGCAAACTGTGAGGCGCGATCTCGACTCGGATCAGCTCCCCAGGTTTCATAGTCATGCCAGTAAAAGGTTTCAGTCATAGGCACAACTTACAACAAAAAAGCCGACCTGCGAGTACAGATCGGCTTTTTATTTGTCTCAGAGATGAGCGGTAGATTACTTCTTACCAACCTTCTCTTTGATACGAGCTGCCTTACCGGTCAAGCCGCGCAAGTAGTACAACTTCGCACGACGAACATCACCACGACGCTTAACTTCTACTGAGTCAACCGCTGGGCTGTAAGTTTGGAATACACGCTCAACGCCTTCACCGTGAGAGATCTTACGAACAGTGAACGATGAGTTCAGACCACGGTTACGCTTTGCAATACAAACACCTTCGTATGCCTGCAAACGTTCACGATCGCCTTCTTTAACTTTAACTTGAACGACAACAGTGTCGCCTGGACCAAAAGTAGGCATCTCTTTGCCCATTTGTTCTGCTTCGAGTTCCTGGATGATGTTGCTCATCGCCCTTGCTCCTGCTTATTTAGCCATGGTGCCTCACGGCACGATTCAGTTCACTGCTCACCCTGATGGGCTTGCTTAAATTCGTCGAGCAATTCTTGCTCTTGTTTGTTGAGCTCTCGACCCTCTAATAAATCAGGTCGTCTCAACCAAGTCCGCCCTAACGCTTGTTGTAAACGCCAAAGCCGAATCTTTTCATGATCCCCTGACAACAATACCGATGGGACATCTTGATCCAAGATGTTTTCTGGCCGCGTGTAATGCGGACAGTCCAGCAAGCCATCACTAAAAGAGTCTTGCTCGGCTGATTCGGCATGACCTAGCGCACCAGGTAACAAA
>CBFHYJ010000068.1:0-7955 GCA_965659945.1 Sedimenticolaceae bacterium
GCGGCGCTGGCGGTCAGTTTGCGCAATACGCTGAAATATCGGTAAAGCGCCAAGTGACCCGTGATGGCCAGTCACTGTATTTCTTAAATGGTGTGAAGTGTCGTCGTCGCGACATTACCGATCTGTTCTTAGGTACCGGTCTTGGCCCTCGTAGTTACTCGATCATCGAGCAGGGCATGATCTCGCGCATTATTGAGGCACGTCCTGAAGAGTTGCGTGTTTACTTAGAAGAAGCTGCAGGTATTTCTAAGTACAAAGAACGCCGCCGCGAAACCGAAAATCGTATTAAGCACACTCGTGAAAACCTTGAGCGTTTAGATGACTTACGTGAAGAGGTTGAGAAGCAGTTGGTACGTTTAGAGCGTCAAGCAGCAACCGCTGAAAAATACAAAATCTTGCGTGACGATGAGCGTCGCTCACGAGCTGAATTACTCGCCTTGCGTCTGACGTCGATGCGTGAAGATGTGGAACGCCATGATCGTAAGATTGCAGAACAACAAAATGCACTTGAAGCAGTTGTCACTGAGCAGCGTGGTGTTGAGTCTGAAATCGAATCACAACGTGCGGCTCACCTTGAGGCGAATGACCACTTTAATCAGGTACAGGGCCAGTTCTACTCAATAGGTTCTGAGATTGCGCGTTTAGAAGAGGCGATTCAGTTTGCGCGTGAACAACGTCGCCAACAAGAAGCTGATTTAGAGCAAGCGAAGCATGCGTTGAAAGAAGCGCAAAGCCTGAGTGAACAAGATAACAGCAAGCTGCAAGAGCTTGCTGATCAGTTAGAAAAAGATCGGCCAATGCTCGAAGAGATGCGTGCAGCTGAAGAGGCGGCGCGCCAAACCTTGCAAGATGCTGAGCATGCGATGCAGAAGTGGCAAAGTGAGTGGGATGAGTTCACAGCAAAGTCGAATGAACCGTCACAGCAAGCTCAGGTTGAGCGCACCCGTATCAATCACATTGAGCAGCAAGAGCAGCAGCTGAAACGTCGCATCGATCGTAATCGCGAAGAGCAAGAGCGTTTAGGTGATATCACTCTAGAAGCTGAGATTAAAGAGTTACAGCGTCGCGAAGAAGAAAGCGCATCTGTAGTTGAGTCTGCGCAATCACAAGTGGCTCAAGCGCAACAACAGATCGAGCAAGCGCGCGATCAGATTAACGATAAGCAACAAAAGCTGAATGAGTCGCAATCTGAATTACAAACCTTGAGTGGTCGTTTGTCTTCTCTTCAAGCATTGCAGCAAGCGGCTAAAGGTGAAGATAACGAAGCCTTGAATAGCTGGTTATCAAATAGAGGTTTAGAAGCGTCATCTCGACTGCTAAATACCATTGAAGTCGATTCAGGCTGGCAAACGGCTGTAGAGGTGGCTTTAGGCCATCACTTGCAAGCGGTGGTTGTGGATGATTTGAATGGCTTTGGTCAAGATGTCGAGGCAATGGCTAAAGCGGGCGCTAAGTTGTTTGCAACATCGGCATCTGCAGGAGCGGCGATTGCGGGTTCTTTGGCGGAAAAGGTTAAAGGTCCTGCGGGATTGCAGCATTTATTAGGCTCTGTGTTATGTGCCGATGATGTGCAAAGCGCTTTAGCGAAGAGTGGTTCGTTGCAAGCAGGCCAGTCTTTTATAACCCCTCAGGGTGCGTTGATAGGTCAGGGTTGGTTGAGTCTTCATCGTAGTGATTCTGAGCAAGACGGTGTGTTATCACGAGAGCAAGAAATCCGTCAGCTTACACAGCGTGAGCAAGACCTTGGTCCTGTTATTGCGTCTTTACAAGAAACGCTAAATGCTGCACGTGAAGCGTTAAAAACAGCAGAGTTTGAGCGCGATCAAACTCAACAGAAGCGTGATGCGGCGAATAAGCAGCTGAGTGAAGTGAAGTCATTACTTAGCGGTAAATTGGCACGTGCTGAACAGATTCAACAGCGTGTTCAAGGCTTGGTTGAAGAAAGCCATGACTTAGCTGAGCAGTTGGCTCAAGGCGAGAAAGATATGGAAGCGGTGCGTAGTCGTTTACATGCAGCACTCGCTGAAGTGGATGAATTAGGTAAGAAGCGTGATCAGATGAGTGCTGAGCGTGAGTCGCATCGCAGTTCGCTTGATCAGGCGCGTGAAGCGGCGGCCGTAGCACGCAATAAACTGCATGAAGTGCAGTTGCGCGTTGAATCGACACGGACATCGGAAGACTCCTTGCGTTCGGGTATCGATCGCATGCACTCGCAAGTTTCACAATTGAAAGGTCGAGTTGAAGAGCTCACCAAGATTTTGGGTGATGGTGCATCACCTGTGGGTGAGCAACAGCTTGAGCTTGAACAAAAGCTAGCTGCTCGCGTCGACGCTGAGAAAGCGCTAGGCGAAGCGCGTAAGCAACTTGAAGCGATTGATCATCGTTTGCGTGAATTAGAGCAGGGTCGTCATTCTATTGAGCAGCGCGTGCAAGATGAGCGCGGCAAGTTAGATGCGGCACGTATGGCTCGCCAAGAGGTTGTGGTGCGTGGTGGCACGATTGAAGAGCAGTTGGCTGAAACCGGCTTTGAACTGCAACTGTTGATTGATGAGATGCCAGAAGAAGCGAATTCGCAAAGTTGGCAAAACAAAGTTGAAGATTTAGCCACACAAATTCAACGTTTAGGTCCCATTAACTTGGCAGCGATCGATGAGTTTAAAGAGCAAAGTGAGCGTATGGATTATTTGAACCGTCAGAACGCTGACGTGACCAAATCGCTGACGACTCTTGAAGAAGCTATTAAAAAGATCGACCGTGAAACGCGGACGCGCTTTAAAGAGACCTTCGATAAAGTGGACAACGGCTTTAAGACCTTGTTCCCGAAATTGTTTGGCGGTGGTCATGCCTATCTTGAGTTGACTGGTGAAGATCTGTTGGATACAGGAGTGACGGTTATGGCTCGTCCACCAGGTAAGCGTAACTCAAGCATTCATTTGTTATCGGGGGGTGAGAAAGCGATGACGGCGGTTGCGTTGGTCTTCTCGATCTTCCAATTGAACCCATCACCTTTCTGTATGCTCGACGAGGTCGATGCGCCGCTTGATGATGCCAATGTGGGTCGCTACTCGAATTTGGTTAAAGAGATGTCTGAACACGTTCAATTCATCTTTATCACCCACAATAAAGTGACGATGGAGATTGCAAATCAGCTCTCAGGTGTCACTATGCAAGAACCAGGTGTATCTCGACTCGTATCTGTCGACGTTGAAGAGGCGGCCACGATGGCGGCACTTTAATCAATCGCAAGGGGGATAACGGTGAGCTCAGATGAACTAAGACTGCTGCTATTAGGACTCGGTGTTCTTTTGGTTGTTGCGATCTATGTTGCTGACAAACTGAAGCGTGGTAGCAAGCTAAAGATGCCGCGCAAGCTCGAAGAGGTCGACGAGAGCGATCATTTGGATGATGACCTCGCGGGTGATGTGGGTGAGGTGCGCGTAAAGTCTGAACCAACCATAATGGAAACCTTGCAAGGCGATCCGCCTGTTGAAGAACCTGTCCCAGAAGACGTTGTTGATGAGCCTTTACTCAAAGGTGAGCCATCGTTTGAAGACGAGGTTGAGTTAGGTAAAGTGCCAGAGCTAGAGTCTGAGATTTTAGCTGAGCCACCGGTCATCACTGATATTGATCCAGCTGACCTAGTCTCTGAGGAAGAGGCTAAAGCACAGGATGAGGCTGAGTTCACACTTTCAGGTGAGGAACCCAAAACGCCTGAGTTACCGATCCATCTTGATCCAGCACCGGCAGAACTGGTTGTGCCTAAGATGCCTGAGTTTACGGCTAAGCCGAAAGAAGAATCGCAGTTCGCCTTGGATTTTGATTTTGCTGCGACGGAAGATGAGCCTGAGGTTGAGCCAGAGGTGTATGAAGACAATCCTGATTTGCCTAAGAAGATTGTGCAGATCAATGTGATGCGCAAGAGCGGTCCTTTTAGCTTGGCTGAGATTCAGCGAGCAGCGAAAGAGGTTGACCTTCATTACGGTGAGATGGGGATCTATCATCGTGAAACCGCGGCAAAACATACCTTGTTTAGTATGGCGAGTATGGTTGAGCCGGGTACTTTCCCGCAGGGCAAGAAAGCAGATTTTGCTACCCCAGGGTTAACTTTATTTGCGCAGATACCAGGACCACGTGATGGTATTGCGGTGTTTAGCGATATGTTGATGACGGCTGAACGTATGGCGACCATGTTGGATGCGGTGTTGTATGACGATACGCGCAGTAAGCTCACTCGCCAGAGCATTGATCACACTCGCGACAGTATCGCTGAGCATTTACGTAAAGTGGCTATCCTAAAAA
The DNA here is from genome assembly GCA_965659945.1 of Sedimenticolaceae bacterium. Classification (GTDB taxonomy): domain Bacteria; phylum Pseudomonadota; class Gammaproteobacteria; order Chromatiales; family Chromatiaceae; genus VMDJ01. Next base: position 4,300 of record CBFHYJ010000068.1, read on the forward strand.
ATAAACGATGAGTGATTTGTTCGCTGAAGAAGCGCGCGCAGAAGAGCTACGAAAGCTACTGCAATACCATAACCATCGTTATTACGTTCTCGACGACCCCGAGATCCCTGATATTGAATACGACAAACTGTTGCGTGAGTTGCAGCAGATTGAAGTGGATCGACCTGATTTAAGAACTATTGATTCACCAACTCAGCGTGTGGGTGGTGCAGCACTGGATGCCTTTGAGCAGGTCACTCATGTAATCCCGATGTTGTCATTAGATAACGCCTTTGATGTCGATGAGTTTGCAGCGTTTGATCAACGTGTCAAAGATCGACTCGGTAGCTCGACGACTGTGCGGTATGCCGCAGAACCAAAGTTAGATGGTTTGGCTATCAGTTTGCGCTATGAGCAAGGTGTTTTGGTTCAGGCGGCTACGCGGGGCGATGGCACAACTGGCGAAAATGTAACGGCAAATGTGCGTACCATTGGTTCTATTCCGTTGCGCTTAAGTGGTGATGATTATCCTGAGGTGCTTGAGGTTCGTGGCGAGATTTTCATGCCGAAAGCGGGCTTTGATGCCTTGAACGAACGTCAGCGCGCTAAGGGTGAAAAGACTTTCGCCAATCCACGTAATGCTGCTGCAGGATCACTTCGACAGCTCGATTCAAAGATTACTGCGACACGTCCCTTGGCTATGTATTGTTATGGCTTGGGTGAAGTGTTTGGGCATGCCATGGCGACTTCTCAATCCGAGAATATGCGCTTGCTCGCACACTGGGGTTTGCCAACATCACCTGAGCTTAAGGTATGTAAAGATAGTGCTGAGTGCGCTACCTATTTCGCTTCAATTGGTGAGCGTCGCGACAGCTTGGCCTACGACATTGATGGCGTGGTGTTTAAGGTCGATCAAGTTGATTTACAAAAGCAGCTAGGATTTGTTGCTCGAGCTCCACGATGGGCGATTGCACAAAAGTTCCCTGCCCAAGAGCAATTGACCTTGCTTGAAGCGGTTGAGTTTCAGGTAGGACGCACAGGCGCACTGACGCCTGTTGCGCGTTTGAAGCCCGTATTTGTCGGTGGTGTCACCGTCAGTAATGCAACGTTACACAATATGGATGAGATTGAGCGCAAAGATATCCGTGTTGGCGATACGGTGATTGTGCGTCGCGCTGGTGATGTGATCCCTGAGGTTGTCTCGGCGGTGGTATCCGATCGCCCTGACGATGCGCAGCCTATTCACATGCCCGAGCAATGTCCTGTGTGTGAGTCGCAGGTGGTGAGGATTAGCGGAGAGGCTGTAGCGCGTTGTACCGGTGGCTTGTTCTGTCAGGCACAGCGTAAAGAAGCAATTAAACACTTCGCATCTCGTAAGGCGATGGATATTGATGGCTTGGGTGACAAGATTGTTGAGCAGCTTGTCGATGAGCAGCTAATAAAAGATCCAGCCGATTTGTTTGCTTTAGATGTGTCCACCGTAGCCAAGCTTGAGCGTATGGCTGTGAAGTCAGCGTCTAATCTGATCTCAAGTCTAAATAAAGCTAAGCACACCACCTTGCCACGCTTTTTATTTTCGCTCGGTATCTTGGGAATTGGTGAAACCATGGCAATGAATATTGCTAACACCTTGGGCTCACTTGAGGCGGTGCAAAAGCTGACGTTGCACGATTTGGTCGAATTGAAGTTATCTCAAGCGAAAGCTTTTTTGAAATATGCATCAACTCTACCCAAAGAGTTGCGTGTCACTATGATGCAGCCGTCGATGGATTTGAAGTGGTGTAACAGTGCGCACATTGAAATGCTTGCTGAGCGATATGATTCAGTTACTGATTTACTTAAGCAACCCCCTGAGGCTTTAGTTAACCAGCCTTCTATCAACATCGAAGGCTTAGGTGATGTGCTTGCTGAGAAGCTCGTGATGTTCTTCCGTCAACCGCATAACCAAGATGTTTTAAATAAGCTGATAGCCGCCGGTGTGCAGTGGCCTGCGATCGATAAGGTGGATGTATCTGACAGTGAGCTGGCCGGTTTGTCATTTGTGCTGACGGGCACCTTATCGCAACCGCGTGATGCGTATAAGGCGCGTTTGTTAGCGGCTGGGGCGAAAGTGGTGGGTAGTGTGTCTAAGAACACAAATTACCTAGTTGCAGGTGAGTCTGCCGGTTCCAAGCTAAGCAAGGCTGAATCACTCGGTGTATCTGTCTTAGATGAAGCGGCCATTGAGGCTATGTTGGCTAAGGCCGGCGTTTAGTCGTTTAAATCCTGAATTGTTTCAGTCCTGAAAGACATGCCGGTATTCTCTCCTCATATTCCACAAGGAGAGATAAATGAAACTACTCAAAACACTGTCTATCGCTAGCGTGATGGGTGCTATGTCACTCTCAGGTAATGTTCTTGCTGATAATGTTTGTAAAGGCATAGCTGAGAATGATTGCTCTGCATCTAATGCTTGTCGTTGGGTTGATTCGTATAAGCGCAAAGATGGTCGCGACGTACAGGGCTATTGCCGTAATGCACCGCGTAATATGAAAGATATTTCAGGCATGCTTGATCGCATGAAAAAGCTAGCAGATCCATAAAACATTATTTGGCTTCTTTTTAGTAAGCCGACTTGTTATCGTTAAACGGTAACTTGTCGGTTTTTTTATGCCTACTGATTCGATTGTTTTTACTGTTTTCTTGATATTCACCGGTGCGGCTCTAGTGGCTACATTGGCGTTGTATGCGCGTCAGTCTTTGTTGGTCGCTTATATCTTCCTCGGCGCATTGTTAGGCCCGTGGGGTTTGGAGTTGGTTTCCGATGCTGATCTAGTTCGTGAAACCGCAGAATTTGGCATCATCTTTTTGCTTTTCTTGCTTGGTTTGAATCTTCAGCCTCAAGAGCTTTTCCATATGGTGCGCAAAACCACGTGGGTGACTGTATGGAGTAGCTTGTCTTTTGCCGCCTTTGGTTTTGCCATAGCAATGGCGTTTGGATTTAGCGTGGCTGAAGCATTACTGGTTGGCGGTGCAGTCACTTTCTCCAGCACGATTATAGGCTTGAAGCTATTACCAACTACGGTGCTGCATCATCAGCGAAGTGGTGAGGTGATCATCAGCATCTTACTACTGCAGGACTTGATCGCGATTTTCTTGCTGATCTTGGTGCAAAGCGTGGGGGCGGGCGATGTTTCTTTGATGGCATTTCTCAAGCCACTGGTTATGTTGCCGGCATTGATGGGTGTGGTGTGGCTTGCTAACCGATACATCTTGTTATTTTTGATCGCTCGCTTTGATCGTATTCAGGAATACGTTTTCTTATTGGCTATCGGTTGGTGTCTAGGTATCGCGGAATTAGCGATGTTATTTGGCTTGTCTGCTGAGATCGGAGCTTTCATTGCAGGCATTACCTTGGCGAGTAGTCCTATCGCACTGTTTATTGCGGAAAGCTTAAAACCGTTGCGAGATTTCTTCTTGGTGCTGTTTTTCTTCTCGTTGGGCGCCGGGTTTGATTTGTCGCAGATTAACGATGTTCTTTTACCTGCGGCCTTATTGGCTGTTGGTTTGATGCTATTAAAGCCATGGATCTTTAAGAAACTACTTCTAGGTATCGGTGAATCTGAAAAGCGTTCCCATGAGGTTGGATACCGTTTGGGACAGATGAGTGAATTCTCTTTACTTGTGGTTGTTTTGGC
>CBFHYJ010000069.1:0-7922 GCA_965659945.1 Sedimenticolaceae bacterium
AAGACCTGTCTCGCGATCACTGTAGACAAGATCAGTCGCAAAGTGCAGATAACGACCAAGATTTACACGCACCAAACCATAGAGTTGATCATCACCAATGCGATACCAGTTATCGGTATTGCGTGGTGGGGTTGCTTGGCGCCAGCGTTGATGAGCGTGAACGGTGTAGCCATTGCGAGTGAACTTTTTTACCGCCGCATTAAGAACAAACTCAGAAGGTGGAAGACGCTGGGCATAGTCACCCTCAATATCATCATTATTTAAGCCACCGTTTGCATTATCAGAATCTGGCTCGCTGACCACCTCGGGTAAAACCTCAGGATCGCCGGTCTCAAAGTTTTTACCGGGTGGGTAGGAAAACAACACCACCTCGAAATCAAACCAATCAGATTCTGGCAGACTCGTATCAAGCTCATCCCAGTTTGGTTCAGGGATAAAGAAGGGATCCAACTCGGGCGGCAGCTCGCTATCAGTCAGGAAAAGCGGCTCGTCGTTCTCAACCGGGGTGATGGCTTCGGTGGGTATCGTTGTTGATTCGATAAATAACGGCTCTGGATTATTCGCAGGCGTTATCGCTTGAGGAGGTTCAATGAATAGCGGCTCAGCAGGCTTAGGTTGAGCTTCTAGGAACAAAGGTTCGGCAGGCTCAGGTGCAGCAACCGGTGGATTGTTGGCTTGAACAGGGCTCAGTCCACGAGTGACCTCGATACGCAAAGGCTCAGGAGAGCTCGAAGGTGCATATTCATTTGGAATGACATTGAGATCGTTAATCGGCGCAGGTGTCGAGCGTTGCCAAATGCGTAATTCTGGTGCGCGTTCATAAGCCGTACCGGCATTTACCACGGGCGCTGGCTCTTGCGCATGTGTTACGCAAGCCATCAATAATCCGGTGGTGAATAGCAGCTTTCTCATCAGTCCATTGTGCCTGTTCAGGCTGAATCCTCCAATAGGATGTGATTGAGTAGCTCGACAACCCGAGCAATACGCTCTTCAGGGGTACCCATATCGGCATCAAATTTAAATTTCTCAGCGCCTTCTAGCTTGTAATGCTGTGGTTGGGTCTGAATCAACTGAATGATCTCGCTGGGATCGATCTGTGGGTCTTTGTCAAACAGAATGCGTCCATTGCTCGGGCCGGCTTCGATCTTTTTGATGCCTTTATTCACAATGCGCAGTTTCATCTGGGTGATATCGAATAAGGTTTTTGCCGCCTCTGGCAGTAAGCCAAATCGATCAATCATCTCGATCTTCAGCTCTTTGAGCATCTCAGCATCTTCAGCTGAAGCTATGCGTTTATACAGCACCAATCGACTGTGAACATCGGGGATGAAGTCATCGGGCAGCAACGCAGGGATATGCAGATCAATCTCAGCGCCGTGATCCAGTGGTCGATCGAGCTCGGGCTGCTTGCCAGATTTAATCGATTGCACAGCACGCTCAAGCATCTCGGTGTACAAGGTGTAACCAATCTCATTGATTTGGCCACTTTGCTCATCACCCAGCAGCTCACCGGCGCCACGAATCTCAAGGTCGTGGGTGGCGAGGGTAAATCCGGCGCCCAGTTCTTCGAGTGACTCGATGGCTTCTAAACGTTTACGGGCATCAGCGGTTAAGGCTTTTATTGGTGGAGCAATCAGATATGCATAAGCACGGTGATGTGATCGTCCAACGCGACCGCGTAGCTGATGAAGCTGCGCAAGACCGAGTTTGTCTGCACGGTTAATGATGATGGTGTTAGCCGATGGTACATCGATACCGGATTCGATAATGGTAGTTGCGATCAGGATGTTGAAGCGCTGGTGATAGAAGTCACGCATAATCCGTTCGAGGTCGCGTTCACGCATCTGACCATGCGCGAACTCAACGCGTGCATGAGGTAATAGCTCTTGGATGTTATGTGCCATCTTCTCAATGGTGGCGACATCGTTGTGCAACAGATACACCTGACCACCACGTCCAATTTCACGCTGACAAGCCTCACGAATTTGTGAGTCACTCCACTGAGTAACAAAAGTCTTAATCGGATGACGTGCAGCGGGTGGAGTGGCAATGATCGATAGATCACGAATACCCGACATGGCCATGTTGAGCGTTCTGGGAATCGGCGTTGCGGTGAGCGTTAAGATATCGACTTCAGCGCGCAGTGCTTTTAGGCGTTCTTTGTGACGTACACCAAAGCGATGTTCCTCATCGATGATCACTAAGCCTAAGTCTTTAAACTTGAGCTCCTCGCTAAGAATCTTGTGTGTACCAACTACGATATCGACAGTGCCTTCAGCAAGACCTTGCGAGATGTCTTTCACTTCTTTCGCCGAACGGAAGCGTGAGAGGCCGGCAATCTTGATCGGCCATTCGGCAAAACGATCAATAAAGTTTTGATGATGTTGCTGTGCAAGCAGTGTGGTGGGTACCAAGACTGCGACTTGTTTACCGGCATTTGCGGCAACAAAAGCTGCGCGCATTGCCACTTCGGTTTTACCAAAGCCTACATCGCCACAGATCACACGATCCATCGGATTCGGTGATGTCAGATCATTAACCACCGAACAAATGGCAGCTGCCTGATCAGTGGTTTCTTCAAACTCAAACTCACTCGCAAATTGGCGGTATTCATCTTCAGGTGCGGGTAGCGCAACACCTTGGCGGGCTTCGCGTCGCGCATAGATGTCTAGAAGTTCTGCAGCGACATCCCTGACGCGCTCAGCAGCTTTACGCTTGGCTTTTTCCCACTGGTCGCTACCTAATCGATGTAAAGGTGCTTGATCCGGAGATGCGCCGGTGTAGCGGCTAATGAGATGCAGCGATGAGACCGGCACATAAAGTTTGTCGTTCTTGGCATATTCCAAGGTCAGGAACTCTTGCGTCATACCGCCTACATCAAGTGTTTGTAGCCCCAAGAAGCGACCTACGCCATGCTCTTCATGCACAACCGGTGCACCTATCTGTAATTCGGTCAGGTTACGAACAATCAGATCCGCATCGGTTTTCTTTTTGGCGCGGCGATTTTGCTTAACGCGTTCGCCGAGCAGTAAAGCCTCGGGAATAACCGCGATATCGGGATTAGTTAACCACAGTCCATTTTCAATCGGTGCGGTTGTAATGCAGGGTGATTGATCGCTGTTAAGGAAGTCTTGCCAGCTTGCTAATGTTTTCGGACGAATACCAAAGCCGCCTAAAGTATCGATGAGCGATTCACGACGACCCGCGCTTTCTGCAAGGAACAACACGCGTGATGAATGATTTAAAAAGCTTTTAATGTGCCCAGCAGGATCGGTTGCTTTGGCTTGAATGCCTAACGGAGGCAACTTGCGTGCTTCAAGGTTACTGCCATCTTCTCGCTGAAAGTGGGCAAAAGCGATTCGAGGGTGCCGCTCTAATTGGCTAAGCATCTCTTCGCTATCAAGGAACAACGTGGTGGGTGGCAACAAAGGGCGTTCAATGTCATGTCGGCGCTGCTCATAACGCTCAGCAATGCTGTTGGCGTGAGCTAGGCTTTCTTGTGGCAGCTCATTGTCATGCACCCAGATGGCATTGTTGGGGATGTAATCAAACAAGGTTGCCATGCCATCAAAGAACAGTGGTGAGTAATACTCGATACCGCCCGGTATTTGGCCCTCGCTGACATCGCGGTATATCAGTGAGCGTTGTGGATCACCTTCAAAGGTCTCGCGATAAGCGGTACGAAATTTTGTTATCGCTTGTTCGTCGACCGGAAATTCATGTGCCGGCAGCATCTCGAAATGCTCGATCTTCTCTTCAGTACGTTGAGTTTCTGGATCAAAGGTGCGAATCGAATCGATTTCATCATCGAATAGATCAATCCGAAGCGGAGTGTCAGCGCCCATAGGGAAGAGATCTATCAGAGAGCCACGTACCGCAAATTCGCCGTGCTCCATCACTTGCGAGACCGCTTGATAGCCCGCTTGTTCGAGCTGACGACGAAAGGTATCAAAATTCAGTTGATTGCCAACTCTTAGCTCTAAACAGTTTGCGTCTAACCAGTCTTTTGGCAATAAGCGTTGCATCAGGGTCGAGATCGGCACAATCAAAATGCCGTGACTCAGGTTATTGATCTGACGTAGTGTTAATAGACGCTGAGAAACGAGCTCAGGTAAGGGCGAGAAGGTGTCATACGCTAGTGTTTCCCAGTCAGGCAAGCTGATGATGGGTAGGTCAGTACCACGACTAAAAAAGGCAATCTCTTCGCTCAGATGGTTTGCCATCTGGATATCGGCCGCGACCACAATCAGCGGCTTCTCGGCCTTTTGAGCAGCATTGCTCAGCGCAATGCTGAGACTTGCGCCATGTGCACCACTCCAGAGTACGGTCTGGCTAGCGTTTTGAGGAAGATCGGGAGAAAAGGGTGACGGCACTGCAAATAGGGTCAACAAGTAAAAGCGTATTTTCGCATAGCCTGACCTAGAAGGTGTGCTTTAGGTCCTGAAAAACAGGCATAAAAAAAGCGGTCGCTTAGCGACCGCTCGAATTAAGTACGTGAGTACTTAGACTTGACCTGAGTTTTTATAACTCAGTGAGTCTGTGATTACTTCGCAGTGTTCAGACCAAGGATTTCCCAGTTCTGCATACCACCACGGTACCACTTGATTTTGTGAGATGGGTAACCCAACGCCAACAAGTCTTTGATGTTTGTTGGAGACTGGCCACACCACATACCGTTACAGTACATAACCAAGGTCTTAGCGTTTGAATAGTTGTACAAGGTACCGTCGTCGTTAACTTTCACGTCGAATTTCTTCAAAGTGCTTGCCAACGCGTCAGCGTCCATGTTCTTCATTGCGTTCTTGATCAAAGTGAAAGGTAGGTTCTCAGCACCTGGGATTGCGCCACGGCCAACCCAATCAGGAGTACGTGAGTCGATAACTTTGATTGAGCTATCGCCTTCTTTCATTGCTTTAACGTAAGCAATCATTTCGTTCTCAGCGATGGTTTCAACACCTGGAGCCAAAGTAGATGGCTGGATGCAGAAAGGTGGGCAAGGACGTGAAGTCTTTGCGAACGCTGGGTTAACAGTGTTGTTGTTGTCTTGGTTACGAGAGAAAGAGACATCGCCTGCTTTCACTTCCAATTCACCAACAGTAGAGATACCAACTGGCTTTGCGAATGACGCAGTAGTGGTCATTGCGATTGCCGCTACAGCGGTCAAAGCTAACGCTTTTAATTTCATCGTGATTTCCTCCTAGGCAGAAATATTTTGATGATTTGAATAAACGCTACGGGTTGCCCCGCAGGTTTGGTCAAGTCTTATTATTTTTATTGTTAAGTCTTTAAAAAATTAATCGCACTCTGGCTCTTCTTCACCAGCGTCTTTCTTCTTCTTACCATGGCCATCAAAAACCATTTCCTGATCTGCAGCAGAAATGCCTGCAAAAGCAGTAGTAGATACGGTAGATAGAGCAAAAGCTAACATCATCATCAAGATTGTTAGGTAACGCATTTTATATTGCCTCCTAAAAGCAACGTGGGTTTTATCTCTGAGAATAAATACCCAAAATGGGAGTAACCCAAAGGTTACGTGACTACATTCCCTCGGACATTTCCTTTATGGAAAACCCGAACTACGACCTACTATATCCAAGGCAATGAGAAAATCAAGATCCATAAGTTTTTGCTGATAAAGCTTTTTTATCTCCGCCATCAGTATGCATTGCAGAACTTCTTAACCTCGTGTCACTCTTAGCTGATAATAAAAAAAGTAATTTGCTTAGGAGTATGTGATGAAAATCCTTTCATCTCTTGTCGCAATCAGTGCTTTAACGCTGAGCACGTGGTCATTTGCTGAACGCACACCGGATATTGAGCGTGAATTGCGTATGAAGGCCGAAATTGTCGATGCCATCATGGATGGAGAACCGGTTGAGCTAGAGGCTGATAATCACACATTTATGGGTATCTTTACTGAGGCTGATGAGCCTAAGGGTACTGTCGTCATAGCCCATGGTCGTGGATTTCACCCAGATTGGCCAACGGTTGTTCAACCTTTACGCGTCGGTCTAGTGGAGCGTGGTTGGAATACATTAAGTATTCAGATGCCGGTTCTCGAGAAGTCAGCCAAGTATTTTGATTATGTCGAAATCTTTGATGCTGCCGGCCCACGCATAGAGGCTGCGATTGCTTATGCTAAAGAGAACGGTAGCGACAATGTCGTGTTGTTTGCACACAGCTGTGGTTCACATATGGCGCAGCGTTGGATCCTGAATAAAGGTGAGGACGCCACTAATCAGTTCTCGGCGTATGTCGGCATGGGTATGGGTGCAACTGACTACAAACAACCGATGGTTGAGCCGTTTCAATTAAACAAGATGAAGATGCCGATCTTGGATTTGTATGGTGAGGATGATTATCCGGCCGTCGTTCGTATTGCGCCTGAGCGTGACATGATGATTGCGGAAGGGGGTAATCCAAAATCAAAGCAAATCAGCGTGAAGGGTGCGACGCATTATTTTGTGGATAAAGGTGATGTGTTAGTTAAAACCGTCGCCGATTGGCTAGATAACTTGTAATTAACGTTTAGTGGTCGGGTCGACCCAGACCTGACCATCTTCCACTTTCACTTTATAGGAACAGATTGGCTCATCTGCGGGCTCGTCATCAGGTGCGCCCGTAGCTAAGTCAAAATAGCTGCCATGTAAGGAGCATTTGATTCGGTTGCCCTTAATGCAGCCTAGTGCCAGTGAATAATCTTCATGGGTGCACATTTCGTCCACCACATAAAACTCGCCATTGGCATTCACCAACAATAAGCGACGACCGTCGTGCGCAAACGCTTTCATCTCATTGGCATTTAGCTCGTCTGCTGCGGCGATAGCAATGAAATTACTCATTAGCGAACACGCTCTGCCGCTTTGCCAGAATCCAAGATGCCGCAGAGTTGATCTGCTGCAGCTTTCAATGAATCGGCTTTACCTAGCTGACTCATGATGATCGCCCCGGTATACACCAGTGAGTCGTAGGTCGCGCCTTTCTCACCACGCAATGCCGCCATGCCCAACTCAGCTGCGCGTTGTGCGCCAATTTTGATGTCGGTCACGGTAATCGCGCCTTCGCCCTTAGCGGTTTGAGGGACGTCCTCAGGAATAGGTACACAGCGCGCTTCTTGGCTAATGCCAATCTCTTCTGGATTGATATCTACACCAACTTCTTCACCGAGGTTTTCATAGGCGAAGTACTTACCGGCTTGGCGCAGTGAAGGGATCACGCCACCTTCAACACCACGGATGATGATTGCGTTATCAAAGTTGGCAAGACGCGCTAGATCGCAATATACCGGTGGGTAAGGCTTATGCACATAGCCTGTGACAAAGTGAGTTTTGTTTTTACCGCGAATAGGATTGGCAAGTACTTCTACTGTGGTGATGACCTGACGCTTAATAATCTTTTGACGTAGCTCCATCATGTTGTGGAGCTTGTTGTTAAAGCTCGCTTGGTCAACATAGGCCCAACCCAGTGATGGGTCACTCAAACGCTTAGCGGCTTCAGCTGAGCTTAAGTTCACATCGACACCGGCAGCTTCGAGTACATGACGGAAAGTGATGCCGTTTTTAGGACCTACCTTATCAAGACCGTGGCTGACGAGGTGCAGGCCGGCTTCTGCGAGAAGTGGGCCTAAGAAGGGTGATGCAGGAATGGTGCGGTTATAACCATCGTAAGGGTCAGCTAGTTCGATAACTTCATCGACATCAGCTGTCACGCGATCGGTGGTATCCAAAATCGCTTGCAGAATGCCGCGGTTCTCTTCGCGAGACTCACGTTTCATGCGCAAGGCAATCAAAAAAATCGCCGCACGTACTGGATCTACGGCATCTTCGAGTAGCCCCAACATGCCCAGGCGTGCCTCATCAAAGTCGATATCTTTCGACAGGTCAGGGCCAGTGGCGATGCGCTGGATGATCGAGACCATGGTC
>CBFHYJ010000070.1:0-7424 GCA_965659945.1 Sedimenticolaceae bacterium
ATTTCAGATTGATAAATATAGACATAATTTAATGAAGGAGGCAGGTATGCGTTATTTGAAAATTGAGCCCCAAAATAAAAAGTGCCTGATTGAGTACAAGCACTACAATTATCAAGAAAATCCCGGTTACAGAGTTGTTGAGGCTGTCATCTGGCGTAGCGGCGAGTTTTTGGCAACTATTGCTGAAACAGAAGATGAGCTGGATGAATTAGGGCTTTCTGCAGAAGACTTCGAAGGTTTTGATGGTTATTTAGAGTCAATACCAACCCCTGATTCAGACCATGTTGATCTATCGGATTTTGGTGTTTATGAGTTTCTAAAGACTCATGATGAAATTTCATCTGAAATTAATGTTTATGGCTCTGATGATAAAGTGGCTAACGAAATTAAAGAGAAGCTTTCAGGTAAAGATCTTTCTGCATTGATTAACGACGAAGTCTTAGAGTTTGATTCTTCTGCTTATTCAATCGTTGATGGCTTTATTGCAATTGAATGTGATGAATCAGGTGATCCACTGTAAAGATCAGAATGGGTACTGTTCTTCAATATGATTCGCCTCCTTATGAGGCGAATTCGTTTTAGAGATTCTGTCAGCGACTTCTGATGTGATTACGTGCCCATAGAACTTCTCTAGCATTTCAACAGATGTGCCCATCTGTTTAGATAACAAGAATGGGCTCACTCCCTCTATTAATCGCATCGTGGCGTAAAAATGCCTTAATGAGTAAATGGTCCGAGTACCCTTGCTTGTTTCTGCGGGTATGCCGCAATAATTAAGCATTGAACCAAAGGTCCTTTTGAATGTGGTGTAGGGACGTTTTGTCTTCATGCTAAGAAAGACTGGTTCATCTGGATTTGGATGGCCATTTTCTTCTTCACGACGTAGGTCGTAGATGCGTTTAATGTAAACGTCGGCGCCTTTTTGGAATACGACCTCTCGATGTCCTGTCTTTCCACTCACGTCCGCAATCATGCGTTGGCCGTCAGGGGTTTCAACACTGCGTAGATCTTTCCACTTTAGCGTGCGAGCTTCACCAATACGCATGCCAGTATTTGCCAAAATGAGGAAATACTGGTGTGCAATGAAGCGATCTCTCCATTTCCCCAATGACTTACCTGCCTTTACCCATTCTCGGAGGTTACGTCCAATCCTCTTCCATTCAGCCTGTGTGAAGGTTGGTCTGCGGTTATATTTTTTCTTGGTAATGGCACTAGGAAAACTTGGCATCTTGGAGATGGAGCCATTTTCATTTAAATACCGAAAGAATGAACGAAGTGCAGTGGATTCACGTTTCAGGCTATCTTCACTAGGGGGCTTACGTTTGTAGTTGTCGTATCGCCACTCTATAAACGCACTGATTTCTTTCTTATCGATGCTATCAACGGGCATATCCCGAAAATAATCGAGCGCATACATCTCAACGCGAATGATTGTGTCATCCCAACGGCCTTTTTTAAGAGTCGTATTTTTCTTCGCACAATCTTTTTTCCACTGATCAAAAGCCTTGCCAAAACGTGGCGCATTGAGTGAGCCACCGTCCTTTACGTGAAAGTAGAGTTCTTCATAGAGATTGCGGGCAAAGTGTTCAGCGTCCCTGCGAGATGAGAGCTTCGTAGACAGGCGTTTATAGCCATTACTGCCCGGCACTCTAAGTCTCACTTGATAAACGGCATTGGGGGCGTCGGAACGTCTGTAAAGGACGATTCGCCCATCACCACGTACATCAATTTGCTCGCTCAAACTCGTTCTCCATGAATCTTTAAGAGCACAGTATCAAGAACGAAATAGGGATGACATGGTTGTGTGCATTGTGTGCACGTTTTGTGCATAGCTTTTTGAGCTAAAAACCAACTATTTCACATCCGTGTGAATTCATAAATTATTGAAATATATAGTAAATATTGGCGCGCCCGAGAGGATTCGAACCTCTGACCTTTGCCTCCGGAGGAAAAGGATCTATGAATAATCTTTTTAAATCCAATAGTTTGGAAGGATGATTATGTTGTTGTGTAGATTATGTGTAACTCGATATTAGCTATTTTCTTAAATATTCAAAAGTCCAAAACAATACTAAAACTCATTATCGAAATGAACTTAGAAGAAATTGACAACTCAAAGCTAGCAAGTAGAGAATAAATACATTCGGAGAATGTTGCCCTGAAAAAACTGTCATTCTTTCTGCTGATTTTTGTCTTCTTGGTTCAAGCGACTGCTTTTGCCAATTTTCACGTGTGTGAAAATCAACAAAATCATGCGATGGGAAGTCAGGATGCCCATTACCTACATGCTATGGATGTTCAAGATCCAATGTCACAGGTTGATCATTCAGAAGCATGTCAATGTGACTCTGTGTGCACTACGGTTTTTTCCACACTTATTCCTAGCGCGATGGAGTTTACTGTCGCAATTCCCTTAAATAGCCACTCAGACCTCTATAAATCACGCTTCGCTGATTCGATTTATAGCGTTGTCTTAAGACCCCCTAAGACCGCCTAAGAACCCACTAACTTTATTTTTAACTCACGCATCGGGAGAACAATATGCGTGCTTTGTTAGTCGTGGGTTTGTCTGTGTGCATTCCATTTGTGAATGCAGCGGAAGCAACCCTTGAAAAAGATTCTTACACATCAGCTTTTGATCAATATCAAAAGTGGAAACCAGTTGGCACGTCTGATTGGGTCAATGCCAATCGTGTCGTCGATGAAATCGGTGGCTGGCGTTATTACACCCAAGAGCCATACATGAAAGATGAATCATCTTCGATGCCTACAGGGCATCAGCACCACTCTATGGGAGGTCATCAATGATGAAGAAACTTCCATTGGCGTTGTTAGTGCCTTTATTAGCGAGTTGCAGCACCTTTGATATGCAGGGGAGTTTGACCAAGGTTAACGCCGAACCTGGTGTGGTCACTGCCGGCAAGGTTGATGTTGTCGTAACGGATGAACAGCAAAAAGCGCGTGAACAACGTGCAGCTGAGCTATTGCAAGAATCTTTGAGTGAAGATGCTGCTGTAGAGCTCATGTTGTCTAGAAGCCCTGCCTTTCAAGAGCTCTTGTTAAACCATTGGCAGGCAGGTGCATCCGTAGCGCAAACAGGGCGCATTGCTAATCCTGTTTTTTCATTTGAGCGCATGGTGAAGGGAGAGGAGACTGAATATGGTCGATTCCTTCGTTTTGGTTTGCTTGATGTTCTGACTCTTCCTGCACGACAAGCCGCTGCAGAGATTGCAATTGATCGTGCCGCAATGAGTTTGTCTGCTGAGGTTTATGCATCAATCAGTCAAGTGCGTTTGGCTTGGTTAGATGCCGTCACAGCTGAAGCAAAGCTTAAAATTGCAGAGAAGGCATTTACGGGTACCTCTGCTAGCGCCGACTTAGCTAAACGAATGAAGCAGACAGGTAACTTCACGACGACTGACCGCATTCGACAGCAGTTGATCTTTTCAGAAGCCACCATTGCGTTAGCCACTGCGAGACAAGAACGAATAGCAGCGCGTGAAAAGCTGGTTCGACTCCTAGGTCTTGAAGGTGAGGATGCGCAACAACTGAAATTACCAACAAAGCTGCCCAAATTAGCTAAGCAGCCCTTGGCGCTTACAGATATCGCTAAGGAAATAAATCAGCGCTTTGATGTCCGTATGGCGCGTCTCGATTACGAGTCAGCTTTAAAGCGAAACGGTGTGGATCAAGTTAGTACCTTTACCGACATTGAATACGGCCGTCGCTATGACACGATTAATGATGCGGGAAGCATCTCCCATAAAAAAGGTTATGAGCTTGAAGTGAAGCTACCGGTCTTTGATTGGGGTGATATGCAACGCGATGCGCTTCAAGCAAATCTTTTAGCAAAGCAACAGGCGTATAAAAATGCCGTGCTATCTGCGGCATCACAGTTAAGAGAAAGTTACAGTTTGTATCGAACCTCGTTTGATGTTGCTCAGCATTATCAAAATCAGATTCTGCCCATGCAGGAAACCTTGTTGGAAGAGGCGACCTATAACTACAACGGCATGATCATTGGTGTGTTCGAGTTGATGCAGGCAGGGCGTGATATGGCCGCTGCGCAGCAATCAGCGATCGATGCCAAACGTAATGTACTTAATGCAGAGATAGCGATGAATAGCGTTGTGATGGGGCGTCCGATCGATGCCAGTACAACCAAAATTTCAGCGAGCTCAGCATCAGCTGATGCAGGGCATTAGGAGAAGAGTTATGACTTCAAGAAGAGATTTTTTCCGCTTGTTAGGCGCTGCTGGAGGCGCTGTAGCGGCAAGCTCAGTCAGTCAGTTTGCTTTAGCTGGATTGCCTGAACCTGTCATTCAAACCTCGGCTGACACGATGGATCCTTTGTATCCAGAAACAGGTCGTCCCTATAACCCTGTGGTGACGTTGAATGGTTGGACATTGCCATGGCGCATGAATAAGGGCGTTAAAGAGTTTCATTTAGTGGCTGAGCCGGTTGTGCGTGAACTAGGCCCTGGGATGAAGGCCAACCTTTGGGGTTATAACGGCCAAAGCCCTGGTCCAACCATAGAGGTGGTTGAGGGTGATCGCGTACGTATCTTTGTGACCAATAAGCTGCCAGAACATACCAGTGTGCATTGGCATGGTCAGCGCTTACCGAATGGTATGGATGGTGTATCGGGTTTAAATCAGCCAGCGATTCAGCCGGGTAAAACCTTTGTATATGAGTTCGAAGCTAAACGCCCAGGCACCTTCATGTATCACCCGCATGCAGATGAGATGACACAGATGGCGATGGGCATGATGGGCTTTTGGGTAACACATCCAAAAGAAAAGCACCCATGGATAAATGAAGTCGACCGTGATTACTGCATTATGCTCAATGCCTTCGATATTGTCCCTGGCGCTGCGACCCCCAAGATTATGACCATGTTGGATTTCAACCTATGGACATGGAATAGCCGTGTCTTCCCGGGAATTTCACCGTTAGTAGCCCGTAAGAACGATCGTGTTCGTGTAAGGGTGGGTAACTTAACGATGACCAATCATCCAATTCACATTCATGGCATTGAATTTGAGGTAACCGGTACTGATGGTGGTCCAACTCGACCTGAAAGTCGTTGGCCAGAAGTGACAACTGATGTTGCGGTTGGTCAGATGCGTCAGCTGGAGTTTATTGCTGATGAAGAGGGTGATTGGGCAATGCATTGTCACAAGAGCCATCACACCATGAATGCCATGGGACATAACGTGCCAACTATGATCGGAGTTGATCATCGTGGTGTCACTGAGAAGATTCAGCAGCTCGTGCCTGATTATATGGTGATGGGTGAGCGTGGTATGGCAGATATGACCGAAATGAGCATGCCGATCCCTGAAAACACAGTACCGATGATGACAGGTGATGGCCCACATGGCTCCGTTGAGATGGGTGGCATGTTTAGTTTGCTCAAAGTGCGTAAAGACCTAGCGCCGGGTGATTACAAAGATCCGGGTTGGTACCAACACCCTCCCGGTGGCCAAGCTTACGAATATACCGGTGAATTACCTAAAGCAAGTTCACATCAGGACGCTGGAGAAAGCCTGATGTCAGCAGTTAACGAACCTCAACAGACGATGGAATTTACCGCCGTCAAACCCAAACAACACAAGAGCTAATCGCTCATACCGACAAGGATAAATATCATGAAAAAACTTTTTATCGTAACAATCGCAGCAACCACACTTGGCTTTGGCCTACCTGTTTATGCAGCAGGTGAGCACGCTCAAAACGATCATGCGCATATGTCTCATGGTGGTGAAAATATGAGTATGCAAGGAGAGGGAACCATCAAGCGGCTGAGTGGCGGAAAGGTCACCTTGAAGCATGGTCCTATTGGCACTGAAATGCCACCAATGACAATGGAGTTTAGTGTGTCTGATGCGTCGCTATTGGAAGGGCTAGAAAAGGGTGATGAAGTGACATTCACCATGACCAAAGGAATGGTGATTACTGAAATTAGTCCTAAGTAATGCGGTGTAGTTATATATCAGTTTGGAACAGAAGTTAAAGGTAGTTTCGATAACGTCGTAGATCACACAATCGCAGCGCTTAAAGCTGAAGGATTTGGTGTTTTAGTTGATATAGACATTCAGAAAACGCTTAAAGAAAAACTGAATGTTGATAAGCAGCCTTATCGAATTTTAGGGGCATGTAATCCACCGCTGGCTAATCAGGCTTTGGACGCTGAACCAGATATTGGGTTGCTCTTGCCTTGTAATGTGGTGGTGCGCCAGCTTGAAGGAGGTGGCGTGAGAGTTGCCTTTATGGATCCATCAGCGGTGCTGACATTGGTTGATCGTCCGGAAGTAAAGTCATTGGCTGAAGAGGTGAGAGGCAAGCTTCAAAAAGTTCTTAAGGCATTAGAAGGTTAATTGATTAGGGAGTAAATGATGAAACGACTACATTTTTTAATGTCATTGCTATTGCTTTCTGCCTTATCACAAGCAAGTCATTCTGCTGATACCAGGTGGTATACATGGGATGATGTGGTTAAAGGTGGAAAGGTCTTTGCAAATCAATGTGCAAGTTGTCATGGAGCAAAAGCTGAAGGTAAAGCACCAGCGCCAGCACTAAATGGAACAGCCCATGCTTGGCATCACTCGTTTTCTCAGCTGAAGCAGACAATAAAAAAGGGAACGCAGCGACTCGGTGGTTCAATGCCACCCTTTGAAGATAAGTTGAATGATCAGGAAATTAATCAGGCTTTAGCTTGGGTTCAAAGCCATTGGAGCGACGAAGTGTATTCTTTGTGGCTGAAAAATACTGGAGGAAGAAAATGAATCTGGATATTCGAGTAGAAAATATTAAATGCGGCGGCTGCGCTAATTCAATTGAGAAAAAAATAAGAGCGATAAGTGGTGTTTCAGATGTTGTGGTTGATATAGAAAATGGAAAAGTTGTTGTATCTGGAGAATCATTAGATAGAGATAAGGTGGTTAAAGAGTTAACTCACATGGGGTATCCAGAAACTGGGTCAGTGGAAGGTTTAAAAGCGGCAGCAACAAAAGCAAAGAGTTATGTAAGTTGTGCAATTGGGAAAATGTCATAGATGTCTTTCTGAGACGGCTCATTTCTAGAGGGGGCTGGGCTGGTGCTCAAAAAGTACGTTATCCAGAGCCATCAAAGAGCTAATTGATAAAGGATTTCTTGAGCTAAAAATGTTGCCCAAATGGTGTGATATTTGGTTAAATTTGCCCGTCCTAATGTGAGAGTTAAGACACCTTCGACACCAACTTTTCCCCTTATGAATTTGTTGGCTCTGAAGACTCCTGCCCGCCATGCTTCGGCGGGTTTTTTTTGGTGTCTCAAATGTATGTTTTGATTAGCGGTTATGAAACACGCAGCTAGTCGACCGTAATTTCATCGCAGCAGCTAACTACAACCAACGACTTACAACCCCTTTGAAGACTGCTAA
>CBFHYJ010000071.1:0-7141 GCA_965659945.1 Sedimenticolaceae bacterium
CAGTAAAGACATCGTAATCAGCGGTTGGAATTTTGTGTCGAGCTAAGAAGTCTTTAGTGAATGACTTTGAGCCCTCCAGTTGTGCAGCACGAGCACTTGGACCAAAACAATTCAGTCCGGCAGCTTGGAAGGCATCAACAACACCTTTAACCAATGGCGCTTCAGGTCCGACGATTGTAAGGCCAATTTCCTCGCGCAGTGCGAAAGCCACAAGAGCGTCGATATCATCAACCGCGATATCCACATTCTTGAGATTGTCTTCAAGGTGAGTACCAGCATTGCCCGGTGCAACAAAGACTTTCTCAGTGAGTTCAGATTGTGCCGCCTTCCATGCCAAGGCATGTTCGCGACCACCATTGCCAATGACTAAAACCTTCATAACAACGTGCTCTTAGTGACGGAAGTGACGCATGCCGGTGAAGACCATAGCCATGCCATGCTCGTTGGCTGCTGCGATAACCTCGTCATCGCGCATTGAGCCGCCAGGTTGGATAACCGCTGCAATGCCAGCTTCCGCTGCATTGTCGATTCCATCACGGAAAGGGAAGAAGGCATCAGATGCCATAACAGAGCCCTTAACGGTAAGGCCTGCATGCTCTGCTTTAATCGCGGCAATACGTGCTGAGTTAACGCGACTCATTTGACCGGCTCCAACACCGATGGTCATGCCATCGCTGCCATACACAATGGCATTTGATTTAACGAACTTAGATACCTTCCAGCTAAATAGCAGATCACGCAGCTCCTCTTCGGTTGGATGACGCTCTGAGACCACTTTCATATCGTTGAGGAGTTGTAGGTCAGTATCTTGAACCAACAAGCCGCCGTTAACGCGCTTAAAGTCAAAGCGTGCATTTGGCTCTGCTGACCATTGGCCACATGAAAGCAGACGAACATTTTGTTTTGCCTTTACCACTTCAACGGCATCGGTAGAAACGCTAGGTGCAATGATGACCTCAACGAATTGACGATCAATGATTGCTTGAGCAGTTGAGGCATCTAGCTCTTGGTTAAAAGCAATGATGCCGCCGAAAGCTGACTCAGGATCGGTCGCATAAGCGCGGTCATAAGCTGCAAGCAAGTCATCAGCAGTTGCGACACCACAAGGATTGGCGTGCTTGACGATCACGCAAGCCGGACTTTCATTGAATTGCTTCACACATTCCAACGCAGCATCAGTATCCGCAATGTTGTTAAACGAGAGTTCTTTGCCTTGCAGTTGAGTTGCTGTCGAAATGCAGGCTTCAGTGACATTGTTCTCAATATAGAAGGCGGCGCCTTGGTGTGGGTTCTCGCCGTAGCGCATGCCTTGTGCTTTGTTGAACGACAAGTTGATTGTGTTGGGGAAAGTGTCTTTCTCGCCCGACTCGGTAATGGTGCCGAGGTAGTTAGCAATTGCGCCATCGTATTGAGCAGTGTGCTCAAACGTCTTAACAGCAAGACGGAAGCAGGTAGCATCACTGACTGAGTTATTGTTAGCGTTCATCTCGTTAATGACGGTTGTGTAATCCGCAGGATCAACCACGATCGCAACATCTTTATGATTCTTTGCCGCGGCGCGAATCATTGTTGGACCGCCGATATCTATGTTCTCAATCGCATCTTCTAATGAGCAATCTGGCTTAGCGATAGTTTGCTGGAAAGGGTAGAGGTTCACTGCAACCAGATCGATACGACCAATCGCGTGTGCTTCCATTACTTCGTCGTCGGTGCCGCGACGACCTAAGATGCCGCCATGAATTTTTGGATGTAATGTTTTTACACGACCATCCATCATTTCGGGAAAACCGGTGTAGTCACTGACTTCCATGCAGGTGATGCCGCTGTCACGAAGTAACTTAGCAGTACCACCTGTCGATAAAATTTCAACACCTGCGTTAGCAAGCGCTTGGGCAAACTCGACAACGCCGGTTTTATCAGAGACGCTGATCAATGCACGAGTAATAGAAGGCATGGATGTTCCTTAAGAGTGTTTATGTGTAATGACTTACACGCTGTAAAAGTAAGAATTAATCAATTTTATAGATCGCAAGTTTCTTGCGCAGTGTGGCGCGGCTGATGCCAAGAACCTGAGCAGTTTTGCTTTGGTTGCCACCGCAATAATCCAAGGTCGATTCAAGTAAAGGCTTTTCGACTTCGCTTATAACAAAGTCATAAAATTCGCTTGGATCATCGCCGTCGAGTTTGTCGAAATAGTCTTCAAGAGCATCAGCCACTAAATGGCTTAACGTGGCGGTTGATTTTTTTTTCCACACAATAAATAGGTCCCAACTTAAGCGGCAGCAGAGCTGGGCTTGAGTTGTTGAAAATAATCAGAGATCAGTTGATGCTGGCGTTTCGCGGTTTGAGCATCATTAATTTGGCGACGAAACTCAGGACTCCCCGCCTGAGCTTTGCTGTACCACGCGATATGTTTGCGCGCGATGCGTACACCATGTTCTTCGCCATAGAAGTCATAAAGGTTATCTAAATGACCGAGTAAGACATCATGAATCCATAACGGATCTCGCTCATCAAGCAGTTTGCCGGTCGCCAGATAATGCGCGATGTCTTCAAAAATCCACGGACGTCCTTGAGCAGCACGACCGATCATGATCGCGTCAGCGCCGGTGCGTTCGAGAACCTGCTTTGCTTTTACCGGGTTAGTGATATCGCCATTCGCCATCACTGGAATCTTTACGGCATCTTTAATCGCTGCAATTGTTTCGTATTCAGCATCACCGCTAAAACCATCTGCACGGGTACGACCATGAATCGCTAAGGCTTGAATGCCAGCAGCTTCCGCCAATTTTGCGATTGCAACACCGTTACGATTGTCGTGATCCCAACCGGTGCGAATCTTCAAGGTGACAGGCACATCAACAGCATTGACGACGGTTTCGAGAATACGCGCGACAAGCGTTTCGTCTTGAAGCAGGGCAGAGCCTGCAGCGACTTTACAGACCTTCTTTTTGGGGCAGCCCATGTTGATGTCGATGATGTCGGCACCATGCTCAACATTAACTTGAGCTGCACTGGCCATCACTTCAGGAACGTTACCCACAATCTGCACGGAGATAGGTGCGCTTTCGCCTTCGTGATCCAAACGCTTGACGGTCTTGCGGCTGGCATATAAAGAAGCATCAGAGGTGACCATTTCGGACACGCAAAGACCTGCGCCATGCGCACGACATAATTGTCGGAAAGGACGATCGGTAACGCCTGCCATCGGCGCGAGAATCAGATTGTTGTCGAGTTGATGAGAACCGATTTTCATCGTGCTCAGTACCTCGCGGTCTCGCGCGTGCAGTGAAAAGAAAGGGGTTAGTTACAGCAGGCGTGCAATCTTACGCTGATGAGCGAAATCAGCAAGGAAGAATTGGTCAAAAAATGACCAATTTAGAAGAAATCAATAGTAAAGCCAGACGCCTGTGGACCCGGGTCTTCGATAGAGAGTTGGATATCAATTTTTTGACCGGGTTCGATCAGTTTTTCTGCATCTATTTCGCGAGGTAAGTACTCACTCGGCGCCAAGGTGCGACGAACTAATACGCTATTCACGCTATCGATGAGTGATAGCTGCATCTGGGGAGCGCGTTGCGCGAAATCGGCGTAATTGCGGAAACTTAATGACAAGGTGAGTAGGCGTACATCCGTTTTGTTAGCTTCTAATTCACGTGACAATACGCGGAAGGCATTCGGGTTACGTTGCTCAGCAATACTGCAGTCTAGATAAGCACACAAAGGCTGTGCAGCAGGAAGTCGAAGGATCTCAGCGCGCTTAATCCAAGCGAATTGTCCCAGTGCGACTAACACGAAAATGATGATGAAGAAGGTTACCCAACCGTTGCCTGATTTCACCGGTGCTGCCTTCATCTCTTCGATGGTGGTGTCGTGGGTTATCGAATGACTACCCACGTCCTGCATGAATTCATCAATAATCGCGGCATCTGAATCATCGCTGTGCATATCATCAGCAACGTCTTGAATGATTTCTGGCTCTTTAGACGCTTGCACCGGCTTTGGGGTGCTCTTAGCGATCCGATCAACAAGCGGTGAGTGCACGTGCTCGAATGCGTCAAATTCATGTGAACAGCGAGAGCAGCGGTGCATACCGTAGCTTGCGCGTAGATCGGCAGTTGAAACGTCGGTGACAGCTTTACAGGCAGGGCACTGAGTTTTCACGCTATTTCCCTTTGATTAAGAGGATGCTCGCTGAGCATGCAGTAATGACCAACCTTCATCATACCGTGTTGGGCTGAACTTGAGTGCATCGGAATAGGCAGATTCCACGCCGCCGGCTTGATCCTGCAAAATGCCAGATAACACTAGTTCGCCAGTCGTGTTCACCAGTGGCTCGATCTGACCTTTCAACTCAATCAACACATTCGCCAAGATATTGGCTAGCACTAAATCGACTTGTTGTGGATGCCATTCCTGACTGTGAAAGACCTCTAAGCGATCTGCTACACCGTTATTTTTTGCATTGACCCGAGTCGCGATCACTGCCTGTGGGTCGTGATCAACACCGATGACTTTTGCCGCACCAAGCTTCAGTGCAGCAATCGCGAGTACACCTGAGCCACAACCAAAATCGATTACGGTTTTGCCTTCAAGGTCAGCGCTATCGAGCCACTGCAAACAGAGTCGCGTGGTAGGGTGTGTGCCGGTACCAAAAGCCAAACCTGGATCGAGATCCACAATCACCGCATCTTGTGCATCTACTTCGTGGCCGCTTGGGCAGATCCATAACCGTTGTCCAAATTGCATCGGTTTAAAACGATCAAGCCAGCTGCGTTCCCAATCTTCATCCTCGAGGCGTTCGATTTGTAAGTGTTGGCTGATATCGCGTTCGAGTGCGTGATTGAACTGCGTGCGCAATTCATCCATGTCGGTATCGCCACTGAATAAACCTGTGATGCGAGTTGCTTGCCACAGCGGTGTTTCGCCAGGGCCGGGTTCGAGCATTGGCTCGTCACCGGCATCACCTAAAGTGATCGACAGCGCACCGAGTTGCTCTAATAAAAGCTCGATCAGATCAGCTTGGCTTTTATCAACAGTGATGTGTGTTTGAATCCAGCTCATAGTTTTCAAAGGCAGAAATAACAAGGCAGCCTGTCGGCTGCCTGTATGGATTAACTCAATCCGAGTTTCTTTTCCAGGTAGTGAATGTTGACGCCACCGATTTGGAAGTTGGCATCGTCCATGTTGCGTTGCTGCAATGGGATATTGGTTTTGATGCCATCTATCACGGCTTCTGACAAAGCGCCCTGCATGCGAGCAATCGCAACATCACGACTACAGCCATGCGTAATCAGTTTGGCGATCATCGAGTCATAATGCGGAGGGACTGTGTAGCCTGCATAGATATGGGTATCCACGCGTACGCCCGGGCCGCCTGGCCAATGCAGTTTTTTGATGTTGCCAGGGCTTGGCATGAAGTTGTCAGGGTCTTCAGCGTTGATGCGACACTCAATCGCGTGGCCAGTAATCTTGATGTCATCTTGAGTAAGGCCAAGCTTGCCACCGCCAGCAACGGCTAATTGCTCTTTCACGATATCGACACCGGTAATCATTTCAGTGACCGGGTGCTCAACCTGAACACGGGTATTCATTTCGATGAAATAGAACTCGTCGTTTTCGAATAAAAATTCAAACGTACCGACACCGCGATAACCGATTTCTTGGCAGGCTTTCGCGCAGCGACCACCAATTTCAGCTCGCATCTTAGGTGTGATGCCCGGAGCAGGGGCTTCCTCAACTACCTTTTGGTGACGACGCTGCATTGAGCAGTCACGTTCACCAAGGTGAACGGCATTGCCTTGTTCATCAGCGAGAATCTGGAATTCCACGTGACGTGGGTTTTCCAGGAATTTCTCCATGTAAACGGTATCGTTGCCAAAGGCAGCCCCCGCTTCTGCTTTCGTTAACTGGATTGAGTTCAATAGCGCAGCTTCAGTATGCACAACACGCATACCACGACCACCGCCGCCACCAGCTGCTTTAACAATCACCGGATAACCAATGTCACGTGCCATTTTAATGGTGCGCTCATTGTCATCGGTGAGTGGGCCGTCTGAGCCAGGTACGGTAGGAACGCCTGCAGCCTTCATCGCTTCGATCGCAGTGATCTTGTCACCCATCATGCGGATGGTGTCAGGACGTGGGCCGATAAAGACGAAACCCGATTTCTCAACACGCTCAGCAAAGTCGGCGTTCTCTGATAAGAAGCCGTAGCCGGGATGAATACCCTGTGCGTCGGTTACTTCTGCCGCTGCGATGATGGCAGGGACATTGAGGTAACTTTTGGCGGATTGCGCAGGACCAATACACACTGATTCGTCAGCGATTCGTACGTGTTTCAGATCACGGTCTGCATCAGAGTGCACCGCTACTGTTTTAATACCTAACTCGCGACATGCACGCAAAATACGCAGTGCAATTTCGCCACGGTTAGCAATGACGACTTTTTCCAGCATGGGATTACTCAATGATGAAGAGTGGCTGATCGAACTCTACTGGCTGACCGTTTTCAACCAAGATCTTAGTGACCTTGCCGGCCTTATCCGATTCAATTTGGTTGAGGATCTTCATCGCTTCAATGATGCACAGGGTTTGACCTGCTGAAACGGTATCGCCTTCTTTAACAAATGCGCTCGCATCGGGTGATGGTGCGCTGTAGAAAGTACCGACCATAGGTGAGCGTACGGCATGACCTTGAATTTCAGGCTCTGCAGCAGGTGCAACCGCTGGAGCGGCGGCCGGTGCGGGAGCAGCAACAGGCGCCGCAGCTATAGGTGCTGCCATTGGCGCGACAACCGCGGTGCTACCTCGACTGATTCGAACAGATTCTTCACCTTCGTGAATCTCAATTTCTGCGACATCAGATTCTTCGAGAAGCTCGATGAGCTTTTTAACCTTGCGAATATCCATGGGTTTTTAATCCTCAGTTTCAGCAACGCGACTAAGAGCAGCCGCTAATGCGAGTTCGTACCCTTGAGCACCAAGACCGGAGATCACTGCAACAGCAATATCTGACAAATAAGAGTGGTGACGGAAGCTTTCGCGGGCGTACACATTACTTAAATGAATCTCGATGAAAGGAATATTGACCGCCAACATCGCATCACGCAGCGCAATGCTGGTGTGAGTGAAGGCGGCT
>CBFHYJ010000072.1:0-6706 GCA_965659945.1 Sedimenticolaceae bacterium
GGCAATGCCGACGCCCGACCACTCGTTGGTGACAATGTCACCAAATTACTTTTTACGGCCTGGTCCTAAAACCATCACCATTTGGCGCCCTTCCATCATTGGACGCTGTTCAACTTGTGCGATATCCGCCAAGTCGCTTTCCACACGTTCCAAAAGCTCCAAGCCTAAGTCTCGGTGAGCATGCTCACGACCACGGAAACGCATGGTCACTTTTGCCTTGTTGCCCTCTTCGAGGAACTTGCGCAAGTTTCTCAACTTGATGTTGTAGTCACCAATGTCAGTGCCAGGACGGAATTTAATTTCCTTAATCTGGACTTGCTTTTGCTTTTTGCGGGCTTCTTGCTTTTGTTTCTTGGCTTCAAAAACAAACTTGCCGTAATCCATTACTCGACATACAGGAGGTTCAGCGTTTGGCACGATCTCAACAAGATCCATTTTCGCGGCATTTGCCGCTGCTTGTGCCTCTTCGATTGAAACGATTCCTACTTGCTCACCGTCTTTGCCAATCAGTCGAACCTCGACTGCAGTAATGGCGTCATTCAGACGATTGCGCTTATCTGCTTTGGCGATAGCCAAGTCCTCCGCATAAATCAAAAAACAAACTGACAACGTAAAAGCACCGGCTAAAAAGCCAGTGCTTTCACTGTAAAATCAGCTACTTAGCTGCGAGAATCAACCTTCTCTTGAAGATGCTCTACAAGGGCGTCTAGTGACAATGTGCCTAGATCCTTGCCGTCTCGGGTACGAACTGCGAGAGCTCGATCTTCGACTTCGCGGTCACCAACTACTAATAAGTAGGGAACCTTCTGCAGCGTGTGCTCGCGGATTTTAAAGCCGATCTTCTCATTTCTCAAGTCCAAATCGACTCTAAAGCCTTTATCTTGCAGGATTTTTGCAGCTTCCTGCGCAAACGGCGCATGCTTGTCGGTAATGTTCATAATCACCGCCTGCGTTGGGTTCAACCACAGCGGCATCGCACCTGCGTGCTGCTCGATCAAAATACCGATAAAACGCTCCAAGGAACCCAAAATCGCACGGTGCAACATGACCGGCGTTTTCTTGCTGTTATCTTCCGCGATGTAGTTTGCGCCAAGACGCTCTGGCATCGAGAAATCCAGCTGAATGGTGCCGCATTGCCACACACGATTCAGACAATCGCGCAAAGAGAATTCAATCTTAGGACCATAAAATGCACCCTCGCCTGGCTGCAGCTCCCAGTCCAGACCACGCTCATTCAACGCATCTTCGAGCGATTTTTCCGCTTTGTCCCACAAGGCATCATCACCCACGCGCTGCTCAGGACGCGTTGATAACTTCACCTCGACCTGCTCAAAGCCAAAGTCTTTGTAAACCTCGAACAACAAATCGGTGAACGCCAATACCTCAGATAAAATCTGCGCTTCGGTACAGAAGATGTGCGCATCGTCTTGCACAAAGTTACGTACACGCATCAATCCGTGCAGCGTGCCCGAAGGCTCATTACGGTGACACGAACCAAACTCCGCCAAACGCAAAGGCAGGTCGCGGTAACTCTTCAAACCATGGTTATAAATCTGAATGTGCGCTGGGCAGTTCATCGGCTTGATCGCATAGTCGCGGCTTTCCGAGTGCGTGGTAAAAATCATGTCGCCGAACTTATCCCAGTGACCTGACTTCTCCCACAAACTGCGATCGATCACCTGTGGGGTATGCACCTCTTGGTAACCGTGATGACGCAACTTCTCACGAATGTAGTTCTGCACGGTCAGATAAATACTCCAACCTTTGTCATGCCAAAACACCATGCCCGGCGCTTCGTCTTGCGCATGGAACAGATCCAACGCTTTACCGATCTTACGGTGATCACGCTTTTCCGCTTCTTCCAAGTTATGCAGATACGCTTTTAACTCTTTCTTATCGCGCCATGCGGTACCGTAAACACGTTGCAGCATTTGGTTATTCGCATCACCGCGCCAATAAGCACCGGCCAGCTTCATCAGCTTAAAGCCTTTCGGCAATTTACCGGTCGATGGCAAATGCGGACCGCGACACACATCGAACCACTCCCCTTGGCGGTAGATCGAAATCTCCTCACCTTCCGGAATCGCATCGATGATCTCAACCTTATAGTGCTCACCTAAATCCGCAAACACCTTCTTCGCTTCGTCACGCGACAGCACTTCACGCTCGATCGGCAAATCACGACCAACAATCTCGCGCATGCGATCTTCGATCTTGCCTAAATCATCCGGGGTGAAAGGCTCATCACGCGCAAAGTCGTAATAAAAACCGTTTTCAATCGCAGGGCCAATGGTCACCTGCGTGCCGGGATATAACTCTTGTACCGCTTGCGCCATCACGTGCGCCGCATCGTGACGAATTAACTCCAGCGCATCGTCATCCTTACCGGTGACAATCGCCAAATTCACATCGCCATCAAGCATGGTACTTAGATCAACAACCTTGCCATCAATCTTGCCAGCTAACGCCGCTTTGGCTAAACCGGGACCGATATCCATCGCCACATCAGCGATAGTGACTGCGTGGTCAAAAGAACGTTGAGATCCATCAGGGAGGGTAATAACAGGCATCTGCGTGTGTCTCCTCAGTGGTGACCCCTACCAAAGGTCACGTGAAACGCAAAACATCGAACAGGTCGACGTCAATGAAAGCCAAATATTATAAAGGAGCTACGCCGACAGCGGAACCGCCACACCGTCTTTAATCTGCAAATTCGCCACCACATCGACAAGCGCATCGGTTAGCTGCGCCAAGTCACCTGACGACATCACAAACGGCGGCATCAAATACACCAACTTACCAAAAGGTCGCACCCACACCCCGCGCTCCACAAACATCGGTTGCACCGATGACATATCCACCGGATGGGTAAGCTCGACCACACCGATCGCTCCAAGTACGCGCACCTCAGATACATGTGCAAACTTCTTGGCTCGCGCCAAGCCCTTAAGCAAGCCCTGCTCGATTTGCACCACTTGCTGCTGCCAATCATTTGCGCGCAATAGATCAATGCTCGCCTTGGCAATCGCACACGCCAACGGATTACCCATAAACGTCGGGCCATGCATAAACACACCAGGCTCACCGCGCGCAATGTCATTGGCAATAGCATCGGTCGTCAGCACCGCCGCTAAGCTTAAGTATCCACCGGTCAGCGCTTTACCCACACATAAAATATCGGGGGTGATATCGGCATGCTCAACCGCAAACCACTTACCACTGCGACCAAAACCAGTTGCGATCTCATCGGCAATCAGCAACACGCCATGCTCATCACATAAGCGTCGAGCCGCTTGCAGATACTCTGGCGCATAAAAGCGCATGCCACCGGCACCTTGCACAATCGGTTCAAGAATCATTGCTGCCAGTTGATCACCCTGCTCGGCAAATACCTGCTGCAACTGCATCAGATGTTGCTCGGTGCAATGCTCGCCAAACGCAGGCTCAGGTTGTTCGATAAACACCTGCTTAGGCAACACATCCTTAAATAAGATATGCATCCCAGTGATCGGATCACACACTGACATCGCATCGAGGGTGTCACCGTGATAACCACCACGCGGACTTAAAAATAGATGCCGCTGTGACTGGCCTCGGGCAATCTGGGTTTGTAGTGTCATCTTCATCGCCGCCTCAATAGCAACCGAGCCCGAATCGACAAAGAACACCTTTTGCAGATCCCAGGGGCTAAGCTCAACCAAGGTCTCAGCCAACGCCACCGCTGCCGGATGGGTTAAGCCACCAAACATCACATGCGACATCTTATCTAGCTGTTGCATCGCCGCTTCGTTGAGCACCGGATGGTTATAGCCATGTACCGCACACCACCACGACGACATGCCGTCAATCAGCTCACGTCCATCTTCGAGTTTTAAGCGAACGCCCTCAGCGGCCACCACCGGATAAATCGGCGACGGCGAGTCTACCGCGCTATACGGGTGCCAAATATACTGTCGATCTCGGTCAACTAAATTCAAAAACGGCTCGCTCGGTTATTGCATTGGAAACTGACAAATGTCGTAATTCAGCATAAGATGGTGAAGACAAGGAAGTACGCTATGTCTATTTTTACACGACTCAATCTATTTATCGCCCTCGCGATTACTTCAGTAAGTATATTTGTTGTGTTTGTTGGTCAACTCTTAAATGCGCAAGACAAACTCACCCTTGAATATCAGGAGGTTGCGCGACAAGAGAACACTCTTAACCGCCTACAAAGTAACATCCTCGAAGAACGTGTCGCTATACAGACTTTTCGTAAAACATACGATGATTCAGCCTTAGGTGAGCTAAAGCGCCGAGAAAAAACCGTTCGAGAACAATTGACGTTAGCACGTAAGCTAAACGCAGCACCTCCTATAACCTTGTAAGAGTTCGATAGGCTTGAACGTGAGTATGACAAAGCACGTAAAGGTTATATTAAAGAGATCAATCAGTTACAAACTGCTGCACAAGAGGGAATGACTCTCGGCACGCACAGCCACCCGCATACAAAGAATTTAGATGTAGATATTGATGATCTGAACGAATCATTGCGCATATTGGCGCGCACCCCAACCGCAAACTCAATAACAGAAGCACTCTACGAAGAACTGGAGCGATTCTTATTAATCGCAGCCGAACGGCCAGAAGAGCTCGAATATATTAAAAAACTCGCCCCCGTCATCAATCGCATTGAAGAACATTACTATGCTGGCCAAGAACACATGAACAGCATTGAGCGAATTGGTCCATTACTCTCGCGTTTAATTGAAAATGCAAAACTCGAACTGATCGAGAAGCAAAATACTCTAGGTCCACAATTAACAGCAAAAATCGGACAATTCTATACGAGCCTACTGCTAGGCTCCGCGGTGATTGCGGTCTTTCTGCTCAGTCTGGCGTGGTGGTCTCGTCACTCTATTTTTAAGCCGCTAGGCAATAGCCTTAATCGCTTACATCAAAACCAACAAAGACTCGATTCGGCAAATGCTGCTACACGCAAGAATTTGCATCTTGATGATGATACTGCTGCTGCTGCTGCTGCTGCTGCTGCTGCTGCTGCTGCTCAAGAGCCTGCGCAACAAGCTAACGAGATACAACAACTTGATCAAATGGCTAGCTCACTGGGTGTTTCATTAACGCTATCGGAAAATTTAAGTGCCACCCTGAAACAACAAGAGGCACAAATTGCAGAACTGCAAAAACGTGAGGCGGTGGATAACCTTGTCGCGGGCATGTCGCACAATTTAAATAACTATCTGCAGCCCATTTTGTTGCTCTCGCAACATATGAATAAACCCGACAAAGATGCCGAGACACAACAGATGCTAAGTGTGATTACCGAAAGCGCGATGAATGCGCGTAACGTGCTCGACAAGGTCCTCGCCTTATCGCGAGCTGATGCCCGTGAGCAGCTAGCAAGCACTGATTCCTTAACCACAGTAATTAGTCTGGTGTCCTCGACTGCGCGCGCCTCAGAAACCATAGAAACCGACATACAAACGCATCCACACTCCTTTGCACTGGCGGCAAGTGATCTCAATACCGTTGTGTTGAATCTTATGAATAACAGCCTCGACTCTCGCGATGCCCTCACCCCAATTACCCTTTGGATTACCGGCAAAGTCATCGAAGACGGTTACAAGATCACCGTTCGCGATAACGGCTCAGGTATGGATGCTTCCACCTTAGCCAAAGCCATGAATAAATTCTTTACCACCAAACCGGTTGGCAAAGGTACGGGGCTTGGGCTGAGTGAAGCGCGTGAACTCATGGAAGCAGTTGGTGGTCAGCTTGATATAACATCCACGCTAGGCGAAGGTACCACCGTTAGCTTAAACATCCCTTTTAGTCAGCATGCGGAGTCCTCTAATGGCTAACATCTTATTGATTGACGATGACAGAAACGTCAACCTCGCCCTGGGCATCATTTTGAGAGGCGCAGGCCACGAAGTGGTTTCGCTGCTTGATGGCTCGAAAGTGCTCAGCCAGATGCAAGATATTGATCTGGTGATTACCGATGTGATCATGCCCAATGTGGATGGCATTGAGGTACTCAACGCGATGAAAAAAGAACACCCGAGTATTCCGGTCATTGTGATCTCAGGTGGCGGTCGCATCAGCGCTGACATGTACCTCAGTTCTGCCAAAGCAATAGGCGCCAAAGAAGTGCTGCATAAACCGATCGACACTGATGCGCTAATTAAAGTGGTTGATCACGTGCTCAGTAAAGCCAAGGCATAAAAAAACGCCAAGGCGAATCACCTTGGCGTTTTTGACATTTGGTAGGAACGACCAGATTTGAACTGGTGACCTCCACGATGTCAACGTGGCGCTCTAACCAACTGAGCTACGCTCCTAAAGAGGCGGCGATTATACGGGGCACAAGCCAAGCGTCAACTTGATTACCGCCACAGAGCGATCAATTTATCTGTGTCTTAGTGTAGGTCGAAGGCTTTAATTTGACCGGCAAGCATTTCCATCGATTGACCGATCTCGCTATACGACAATTCACCCTGCTCGCGCAAAATTGCAGCCAGCATCAGCATTACCGACATACCACTGCGCAGATCAATCTTGTCACCATCGACCTGGTGTAAATAGTCGATGAGTTGCGACTGTAAAAACTCGTTTTCGAATACGTCAGCTTTCATGGCAGTGATGTCAAAGAAATGTTGGGTAAATTTAGTCTATAAAAAAATAAAGTCAATAAAAACAATGTCTT
>CBFHYJ010000073.1:0-6007 GCA_965659945.1 Sedimenticolaceae bacterium
GCCCACGGAACAACATTTGCTGCGGTGTATTTGGCATCACCTTTTTTAGCTCACGTAAACGCTCCCATGGGTCCTCGCCTAAGTAACGAATACAAGAGTCAAATGTCGCGCCACCCCAAGTCTCTAATGACCAGTAACCGATCTGATCGAGTTTCTCAGCAATAGGCAGCATGTCATCTAAGCGAAGACGTGTTGCAAAGAGAGATTGATGGGCGTCGCGTAAAACGACATCAGTGATGGCAAGTTTTTGTTGAGTCATAGTAGGCTCTTAATTCTTTTTTATAACGGGATGAAACGATCAGCTGTTTTGCGCTGAACGATAACGAGCAATCGCTGCACCGATAACGGCAACGAGCTTAACGTTTGAGGTCGGGGTGATATCACCACCTGCAGCTGGCGCACTGTTTTCAGGTACCGGGTCTGGGAAACGTGCAGCAATAGCAGACATGACGCGAAGCGCCACAATTAGAAAGGTTAGGAAAACAAACACCATTCCCATGCCGAGAACCATGAGCTCAAGGCCCATCAAAAGTGCTGCCGTGTCTAGTAAAGGATTCATCGCGCTCCCTCCCCTTGTTGGTTTAGTTGAACACCTGTCCGGCATGGTTGGCCTTTCCGGTGTGCGACGATAGGCGCGGCATTCTAATCTAAATCATCGTGAAATCGCAGCAAGGAAAATCCCTTTATCCCACATTTAACACCCAGTAGCAGCATGGACTTGCAAGATCGCTACATTTAGCGACATATCGATAAAAAATGCCGCATGGATCAGCATAAAATCAATTATTGCTTTTTCATGGTGGTTATTGGTTTTATTAATGGTCGTGCAGCAAGGCATCTCAAGGCATACTTGCGCCCCTAACCAGAGGTGATCTTTATGTCCTTGCCGTTGATCTTAGGTTCAACTTCCCCCTTCCGTGCTGAGATTCTGCAAAAGCTCTGCGTATCCTTTGACACCGCTGCACCAGATATTGATGAATCCCCGCAGGCTAATGAGACACCTACAGAGCTTGTTGAGCGACTATCGATAAGCAAAGCCAGAAAAGTGGCTGAAGCGCATCCTGCAGCACTGATTATTGGTTCGGATCAAGTTGCTTGTGTGGACCAACAGATTCTTGGTAAACCACACTCCCACGAAAAAGCCATTGAGCAGCTGCGTTTTCTATCGGGCAAGGTCGTCAGCTTTCATACCGGCTTATGTTTGTTTAATAGCGAGTCTGGCGATACACAAAGCACAGTTGAAGTGTTTAAGGTGCATTTTCGCGCATTAACTGATGACCAAATTGAACGTTATCTTCAAAGCGAGCAGCCATATAACTGTGCAGGTAGCTTTAAATCAGAAGCATTAGGCATCAGCTTATTTAAAAAGCTTGAAGGTGATGATCCAAACACACTGATTGGCTTGCCACTTATACGACTTGTTGAATTCTTATCCAATCAAGGACTTCAGATTCCATAATGATTAATGCGTTTCTCTATCCACTCTCAAGTATCACTTGGTTAGCTAAACGCGAACTTAGAAGTACCGTTCTTATACCGCTGCTCATAAACGTAGTGTTATTTGTTGCGCTCGTCTGGCTTGGCTCACACTACTTTGACGTCTTTTTGAATCAATGGCTGCCAGCAGATACTGGCTGGGCATGGTTGCGCCCCTTGCTCTGGCTATTGGCTGTCATGATGTTTTTAGTTATAGGTTTTTTTAGCTTTACCATTGTCGGCAATCTGATTGCATCTCCCTTTAATGCCTTATTGGCTGCACGCACTGAGTTATTAATGACAGGTAAAGCCAGTGAGCGTTTATCACAACCCTTTGCAGCGGTGGCTAAAGAAGCGATCAGTAGCGAGCTGTTTAAGCTGCGTTACCTGATAGTGCGATTGATACCGTTACTTATACTCACGCTCATCACCTCATGGATCCCGATGATCAACCTCTTTGTATCGAGCCTATGGCTAGTCTTTGGCGCTTGGTTTCTTGCCATTGAATATGGTGACTATCCGATGGCCAACAATCAGATCAACGGAAAAGAGCAGCTCAATAAGCTCAAAGCGAAACGACTACGCTCGTTAAGCTTTGGTGCTGGCACAAGCGTGTTAATGATGTTTTTGGGTCCACTTGCTATGCCAAGCGCAACGATTGGCGCCACGCGTTATTGGGTAAATCAACTCAAAGACTAACGTAGTAACACCTGCAATCGCCCCACTGCCTCATCAATGCGATCGATATCGGTGGTGTAGGCGAAACGAATATAATCAGACGTATCGTTAAAGCCAAAGTCTGCACCTGGCGTAATCGCAACATGTGCTTCATTTAACGCATGCTCTGCAAACGAAATGCCATCATTTAAACCCTCTGGCAGCTTGGCATAAATATAAAATGCGCCGCCGGGTTTAGATTCAGATAGCGCAAACCCCACGTTTTTAAGACCTGCATATAAACGATCACGTCGTTCATGTAATGCATCACGACGACGGAATAGTTCTGGACGCACCTCATCAGTCAATGCCGCTAGGGCTGCAAATTGAGCGGTCGTAGGTGGTGCAAGAAACAGATTTTGCGCTAACCGCTCAATGGGCTCGACATAGGCTTCTGGTGCAACCAACCAGCCAACACGGAAACCTGTCATACCAAAGAACTTTGAAAAGCTATTAATCACGAACAGATCATCGTGATCAAAGCTCAATGCTGTTGTGGGTGATGAGTCGTATTGAAGCCCTTGGTAAATCTCATCCACAATCGGCAAAGTGTTTGCAGAACGACAGGCAGTAATTAAGCTACCAAGCTCAAATGTTGATAACACTTGTCCTGTTGG
Source organism: Sedimenticolaceae bacterium (assembly GCA_965659945.1). GTDB lineage: Bacteria > Pseudomonadota > Gammaproteobacteria > Chromatiales > Chromatiaceae > VMDJ01. Next base: position 2,811 of record CBFHYJ010000073.1, read on the forward strand.
ATTCGCTGGCGTGGCAACCAACATCGCTTTTAAAGCTGCTTTTGTAATAGCTTGAGCTGAGGCATCAACGTCCAATAAAGCGTTGCCGCTTGGCAATGCCTGCGCCTCACCACCAAACATGGTGATCATATGACGGTTACATGGATAGCCAGGATCTTGAATCCAAACCTTATCGCTAGGGTTTACCAAAATGCCAAGAATCAGCTGCAAGGCACCGGAGGCGCCCGGCGTGATCACAATGCGCTTTGCACTTATCGATACACCAAAGTGATCTGAATAATATTGTGCAATCGCTTCACGCAGCTGAGGTAATCCGGCGGCTGGGGTGTAATGTGTCTGCGCTTTTTGCAACGAAGCTTCTGCTGCTTTTAGTACCTGTGTGGGTGCACTGAAGTCAGGCTCGCCTACTTCCATATGAATCACATCGGCACCGCTTGCTTGCAAGGCTTTAGCGCGGCCAAGAATGTCCATCACACGAAACGGTGCGATGTGATGTAAGCGATCAGCAAGTGACATAAAGGATTACAGGCTATTTAAAAATGCCAGTGTAACCGGAGTTGCAACATCAGGTCCCTGCATAGCTGGTAAAACAATCGTTGCACGATCAAAGTTTTGATTCACGGTGTAGTCATTTGTTGTAACCACAATACGCGTAATGCCCGCATCAGCGGCTGAGGTAACACCATGACCCGAATCTTCAAAGCCGATAACCTCATCACCATTGAGTCCCATCTGCTCAAGCACCCAAACAAAGATATCGGGCGCAGGCTTTTTCTTAGGCACGATATCGCCAGCGCCAATCTGATCAAACCACGAAATCGATTCAACCCCTAGGGTGCTTTCCAGTAAGGAAGTGACGTTATCCATTGTAGTAGTGGTTGCAATCGACATAGGAACGCCGGCATCTCTTGCTTCACGAATTAATGACTCAACACCAGGGCGTAAAGGAATTAGCCCTTCTTTCATCATTTGTTTGTAGTGTTCGGTTTTATGCGCATGTAATCCAGCTACGAATGCATCAAAAGCATCTGGCTTAGTGAATGCCTGATTGAATTCATCAAGGTAGTATTTGATGCGCTCTTTACCGCCAGTCACTGACAACAATATGCCGTAAAGCTCAACATCCCAATCCCAGTCGAGACCGGCATCTTTAAATGCTCGGTTAAATGCCACGCGATGACCATCGCGCTCGGTGTCAGCCAAGGTGCCATCAACATCAAAAATTAGTGCCTTGATCTCAGCCATGAGATTACGTCTCCGAAGATATAAAACAGCGCGTATTTAGCCAGAAATTTGTCCAATTTATCTGACAATTTAGACAGGGTTTCCTGCTCGCTCAAAGTAAAAATATGCGCTATTCTTAAACAAGAATTAGACTATTTATGGAAAAACCTTGTCATCGCAACCTTACATCGGACGTTTCGCGCCCTCACCCACTGGTGATCTGCATTTCGGCTCTCTCGTTACTGCGGTCGCTAGCTATTTAGAAGCCCGACATCATCAGGGCCAATGGCATTTGCGCATTGACGATCTCGATGAGCATCGCTGTATTCCAGGCAAAGATAAAGAGCTCATCGAATCACTCGAGGCATTTGGCTTCCAATGGAATGGTCAAATTGCGTATCAATCGAAAACAATTCCGCACTATCGAGCAGCCTTAGAGCATCTCAAAGAGCAAGGTTCTGTGTACGCCTGTGATTGTTCGCGCAAACAGATTCAAGAGATTGGCGTTAAAGGCATTGAGGGACCCTTTTATCCCGGCACCTGTAAAGATAAAGCGCTTTCACTTGATGGCAAGTTAGCCATTCGTGTTAAGGCGAATAAAAACCCTCTGGCCTTCTTTGATAAACGCTTTGGCCTACAAGCCCAAAACATCAAGCAAGAAGTGGGTGACTTTATTATTTATCGTGCGGATGGTTACTTCGCTTATCAGCTAGCTGTTGTCGTTGATGACTTTTTAGCTGGAATAACCCATGTGGTTCGGGGTGCAGATCTATTGAGTTCTACCCTTCGTCAGATCAGCTTGCAGCAGATGCTTGAACAACCACAGTTAAACTACTTCCATGTGCCCCTCGTTCTAGGCAAGGACGGAAAAAAGCTTTCCAAAAGCGAAAACGGGCCAAAGGTTAATCTTCAAAAGCCCATTCAGACTTTATTGGCAGCGTGGCATTATCTTGGGCAAGCAATGCCAGATGAGGCACCCAGCACACTCGAAGACTTTTGGGCATGGGCTTCATCAGAATGGCATTTCTCCGCAGTACCACGAGAAGGCACTCTGAATGAAGCAGTCAGCTGACCCAACACTTTACGACTTACTTGGCGGTGAACCGAAAGTTCGTGAGTTAGTCAATCGATTCTATGACTACATGGACTCGCTAAACGAGGTGTCACACATCCGTGACATGCATGCCAAGTCATTGCGCGCTTCTCGAGAAAAACTGTTTTTATTTTTAAGTGGCTGGTTAGGCGGGCCCGATTTATACATTCAAAAGTATGGTCACCCTCGTTTACGCATGCGCCACATGCCATTTGCAATTGATACCCAAGCCCGTGATCAATGGCTTCACTGCATGAATAAAGCACTTGATGATATGCAACTAGATGACAGGTTAAGTGAGCACCTTAAACGTAGCTTTTATGCCACAGCAGATCACATGCGAAATAAAGCTGACCATCAGGCTAATGATCAACTAACGATTGTGAGTTCTGATCGGCTCAAATAATCCGTGTTCAGTACCTAGGGACTAGTATTAACGATCGAAAAGCCTAAACTCGTAATATGAACGCGAAAGAATTCACTCAAAAGTTGTTTGGTAACTCAGATTCAAAAAAATGGGGCGATGATCTTAAAGAGAGTCGTGAGCGAGCTTCATTCATTGTTAACACACTATCCAAAGAGCTTGGTAAGCGTGACTGGAATCTTGTGATGGATCTGTATGTCGATATGGATATTTTCAGTGATGTGCCAGAACATGAAGCCCATGCGTTGATAGACCAATCACCCTATCCAATCAATCTCAAAAACATGCTGCACGAGCTGTTTATTTTCTACTCAGAACAGAAGAAGAAAATCACTGGTGAAAAAGATCTCGCTCAGTATTTAAGTTATATGTTCGACGCCTATTAACAGGCAAAGAAAAAGCCCATCCGAAGATGGGCTTTTTTATTGATGGTGCGGGTACCCGGAGTCGAACCGG
>CBFHYJ010000074.1:0-5710 GCA_965659945.1 Sedimenticolaceae bacterium
TGCAAGCGTTGGTAAAACAGTTTCGTGACGGTGCGCAGTCATTGGGTTTGTCATTGATGCCATCAACGACACCGATCCAACCGGTGGTGCTTGGTGATGCGCATCGCGCGTTGGTGTGGTCTCAGCGCTTACGTGATTTGGGTTTATGGGTGCCGGCAATACGTCCACCAACCGTACCTCGGGATACAGCGCGTTTACGCTTTACGTTTTCTGCAGCACATAGCGCAGCACATGTTGATCGTGCGCTAGAGTCATTGGCGATGTGTCAGCGAGAGTTGGCATGAGTTTGAGTGTGCAGCAGCAAGGATCAGGACCTGAGTTAACTTTGTTACATGGTTGGGGAATGAATGCAGCGGTATGGACTTCGATCACGCCAGCTTTGGCCGCGAATTTTCATCTCAATCTCATTGAGCTGCCAGGTCATGGTGAAAGTGATGCTTTGGCAGAGGCGGGTTTAGATCAATGGATCGATGCCGTGTTGGATGTTTCTCCAGTAAAAAGTCATTACTTGGGTTGGTCTTTGGGTGGATTGTTATCTCAAGCGATAGCGCTTAAGGCACCAGAGCGTGTCGATGTAGTGGGCTTAGTGGGTTCTTCGCCAAGCTTTGTTCAACGAGAAGGGTGGCGCGATGCGATGCCGCAATCAACGTTTGATCAATTCGCGAATGCATTGGCGGAGGATGCGGCATCTACTTTAAAGCGTTTTCTGGGTCTTCAAGTGAAGGGGCTTGCAGATGCGCGTGTCATTTTGCGTGATATTGAGCAGGCCTTGGCAACACGTCCCGCGGCAAGCGATATGGGTCTTCAGCAAGGTTTAGCGATTTTGTTAAACACCGATCTACGTAAACAGCTGCAAAGTTTGCAAGGTTCACATTGGTTGTTTGGTGAGCGCGATACCTTGGTGCCGGGTGGTGCGGCGGATGCCGTTTTTCAGTTATGTCCTTCAGCGCAGATAACCACGATCGCTAAGTCGGGTCATGCGCCGATGTTATCGCATGCGGATGAGTTTCTTACGTGGGTGTTACAGACCTATGGCTAATCTAGTTGCTATTGATAAACGTGCAGCGCGTACACAATTTAGTCGCGCGGCAGCTGTTTATGATGATGTGGCTGTGCTTCAACATGAGATCGCTGAGCGATTGATTCAGCGGCTTGATTACATTGTGTGTGAGCCAAAAGTGATTTTGGATATCGGTTGTGGAACGGGTCGTTCCATTGATGCGTTGATGAAGCGTTATCCAAAAGCCAAAGTGGTTGCGTTGGATTTTTCATTACCGATGCTGAAGAAGAGTGCAAAGCGTGGTCGTTGGTTAAAACGCCCGGCCTGTTTATGCGCAGATATGGATCAGTTGCCGCTTGCAGCAAGTAGTGTGGATTTGGTTTTTTCCAGTTCTGCATTTCAATGGACGTCAGATATCTCTACAGTATTTAAAGAGATACAGCGCGTGATCAAGCCACAAGGTTTGCTGATGTTTTCATCCTTTGGTCCAGATACTTTGAAAGAGTTACGTGAGGCCTGGTCTCAAGTGGATGGGTTGCCTCATGTGCATCATTTTCTGGATTTGCATGACTATGGTGATGCATTAGTCGGTGCGCAGTTTATGGATCCCGTGATGGACCGTGAGGATATGACGCTGACCTATGAATCAGTTGAGCGTTTGTTAAAAGACCTTAAGCAAGCTGGCGTGACCAATGCAGATACGCAACGTAGAAAAGGCTTGTTAGGTAAAGATCGTCTTCAGCAATTAAAAGCCGCGTATGAAATATATCGGCATGATGAGCGACTGCCGTTGAGCTATGAAGTGATATACGGGCATGCGTGGGGCGCAGTGCAACAGAAACAAGAGGGTGTTGTGATGGTGTCGCCTGAGAGTTTGCGAAAGTCATGAGCGGCATCTTTGTTACAGGTACAGATACAGACTGTGGAAAAACCACTGTCTCCGTTGCGTTACTCAATGCTTTACGCGAGAAGTGTAAGTCAGTCGCGCCCCTTAAGCCTGTTGCAGCCGGTGCTGAGCAGGTTAATGGTCAATGGCAAAACGATGATGCTTTGCGATTGATGGAGGCGGCAGTCTGTTCGTTGCCATATAAGGCTGTGAATCCTTATTGTTTTAAGCAACCGATATCACCGCATCTCTCTAGAGAAGGGCAGGTGATTGATATGCAGCGTTTGTTGGCGCAATCAAGCGCCTTACAAGCTGAGCATGATTTAGTTTTGGTTGAAGGTGCGGGTGGTTGGCTGGTCCCATTGGATGAGCACATTGATGTGGCGGATTTGGCTCTGCAGTTAAAGCTGCCGGTATTGCTTGTGGTGGGCTTGCGCTTGGGTTGTTTGAATCACGCACGTTTAACTGAAAAAGCGATTTTGAGCAGCGGTGCATCTTATCTGGGTTGGATTGGTTCGGTTGTTGATCCAAATATGTTGGCCTTAGATCAGAACATCGCAACCCTAGAGGAAAAACTGGAAGGCGTTTGCATTGGGATCTTGTCCAACGGTGCGTCCGAGATTCGCTTTAGACAGGGTGTGGACATCACTATGTGGTGTTCATAGCAGAAGCTAAACAAAAGTAGGAAACCGACTACACTAAATTAGTTAATTAGAATATCCGAATATTTTTTTATAAAAAAACTTTGTAGATGAGCACAAAGTTATTTAATTGCTCTGCCCGTAACGCCTAGATAATCTCCACACTCAATAATTTGTTGGGACTGAAGTTTGTTCCTGTTCTTAAGCTGAGCTGTACGAGCTGAGACCAACAAAAACAATAATAAAGAGTCTGGCTTAGCAGCTGCGTTGTTATGGTTACTACTGAAATAGCGCCAAACCATCTCGAGGGAAGCATCCTTGTGCAACCCAATCAGTCGATGAACTGGCGAGAAACAAAATGGTTTTTACTTGCTACTGCCGTGATTCTCGGAGGAATCGCTGCGGCCTTTGCATTTCAAGGCTTTTGGATGATTCTTCCATTTGCTGGTATCGAGCTTGCGGCCTTGGCCTATTGTTCATTGCGAGTAATTAAGGCTTCGCGTCGTTGTCAGTTAATTACCTTCACTGAAGATGAGGTGATTGTTGAGAAAGGGCAGCGTCGATGTGGCACAGGTGGAGGTCCTGAGTCATGCTTTGCACTCCCGCGTTGTTGGGCGCGCATTGAAATAGAGAAGCGCATCGGATGGTATCCGTTGGCCGTCAACATCACCGCTTCGGGTAAGCGAGTTGAAGTTGGTGAGTTTCTCGCAGAAGAAGAAAAACAAGATTTAGCCAAACAGATTAAAAGTTTGTTGGCATAACGAACACTAAAAACCTAGGGGGAGACAGTGAGAGCATTAAAGAATTGGCTCGTTGCAGTCGTAGGAGCTACCGGACTTAGCACTGGTTCAGCTTTCGCAGACTACGCACTGAACATGCGTGAGGGTGTTACAGCCACCAGTCAGGCAAACTATGAAATCCACATGATCATTTTTTGGGTATGTGTGGTAATCGGTATCGTGGTTTTCGGTGCCATGATTTATTCAATGATTGTTCACCGTAAATCCAAAGGTGCTGTGGCAGCCCATTTTCATGAAAGTACCTTGATGGAAATTGTTTGGACCGTAATTCCAATCGTGATTCTTATCAGTATGGCTATACCGGCCACTACAACATTACTTGCGATGGAAGATACGTCTAATTCAGACATGACCATTAAAGTTACTGGCGTCCAGTGGAAATGGAAATACGATTACATTGACGGTCCTGCTGAAGGCGTCTCTATCATCAGTTCTCTACACCCAGACCACAATGAAGCTCGTCTTCTTAAAACTGGCCAAACCACTGAGAGCCTCAGAGCTAAATTTGGTGATCAGTATCTTCTAGATGTTGATAACCCATTGGTCATTCCAACCGGTCAAAAGATTCGTTTCTTGTTAACCGCTGCAGATGTTATTCATGCGTGGTGGGTGCCTGATTTGGGTTGGAAGAAAGATGCCATTCCTGGTTTTGTAAACGAAGCATGGACCAAGGTTGACAAGCCTGGTGTGTACCGTGGTCAGTGTGCTGAACTTTGCGGTAAAGACCATGGCTTCATGCCTATCGTAGTCGTTGCTAAAGATCCTGCGGATTACGCGAAGTGGGTTGAGTCTCAGAAAGGTGCGGCAGCGGATGCGGCAGCAGCAGCTGATCGGGTTTGGATGAAAGAAGAGCTCATCGCTAAAGGCGAGAAGGTTTACAACACCAACTGTGCAGCGTGTCACCAAGCGAATGGTGCTGGACTTCCTGGCGCGTTCCCAGCGATTGCGGGTAGCGCAATTGCGAACGGAGCAGCAGCAGCTCACGTAGACACAGTAATGAACGGTCGTGCAGGTACCGCAATGGCCGCTTACAAAAGTATTTTGAACGATGTCGACATGGCAGCCGTACTGACTTACCAACGCGCAAGCTGGGGTAACAATGGTTCGGTTGTTCAGCCTGCTGACATCAAATCAATACGTTAAGACTTAAGAGGGTATAGCTATGAGTCACGAAGCAACTCACGACGGTCATGACGATCACGGCCCTGCTAAAGGCCTGATGCGTTGGGTGACAACAACCAACCATAAAGACATCGGTACTCTGTACTTGTTGTTTGCACTGGTGATGTTCTTCATCGGTGGTGCGATGGCGATGGTGATCCGTGCGGAATTATTCCAGCCGGGTCTTCAGGTGGTTGATCCACAATTCTTTAACTCGATGACCACAGTTCACGCTTTGGTCATGATCTTTGGTGCGGTCATGCCAGCCTTTACAGGTTTGGCAAACTGGCTGATCCCTATGCAGATTGGTGCACCAGATATGGCGCTGCCACGGATGAATAACTTCTCATTCTGGATTTTGCCATTTGCGTTTAGCTTGCTGCTGTCTACCTTTTTCATGGAAGGCGGCGGTCCTGCAGGTGGCTGGACTATCTATCCACCATTGTCATTGCAGATGGGTGACGGTTTCCCATTCATGATCTTCGCAATTCACTTAGCGGGTATCAGCTCGATCATGGGCGCTATCAATGTTGTGGTAACCATCCTTACATGCGTGCACCAGGCATGACATTGATGAAGATGCCATTGTTCGTGTGGACTTGGTTGATCACAGCCTATTTGTTGATTGCGACCATGCCTGTATTGGCGGGTGCGGTCACTATGTTGTTAACTGATAAGTTCGCAGCGACTAGCTTCTTTAGTGCGGCTGGCGGCGGTGACCCAGTAATGTATCAGCACATTTTCTGGTTCTTTGGTCACCCAGAGGTTTACATCCTGATCCTGCCTGCATTTGGTATCGTGTCAGCGATTATTCCTACCTTTGCTCGTAAACCCTTGTTTGGCTATAGCTCAATGGTTTACGCAACAGCATCAATCGCATTCTTGTCATTCATCGTATGGGCTCACCACATGTTTACAGTGGGGATGCCGGTGGTCGGTGAACTGTTCTTTATGTATGCGACCATGATGATTGCGGTGCCAACCGGTGTAAAAGTCTTTAACTGGGTATCCACTATGTGGAAAGGTTCAATGACATTTGAAACACCTATGCTGTTTGCGATTGGCTTTGTCATCATGTTTACCATTGGTGGTTTCTCTGGTTTGATGCTGGCAATTGCGCCTGCTGACTTCCAGTATCACGACACCTACTTTGTTGTAGCTCACTTCCATTATGTATTGGTGACCGGTGCGGTTTATTCAATCATGGCGGCGGCGTATTACT
>CBFHYJ010000075.1:0-5666 GCA_965659945.1 Sedimenticolaceae bacterium
TATATTGTAGGAAGTCGACCCATGCGTCACCGCAAATCAGGACGGCAGTTAAACCGTAACAGCTCACACCGTAAGGCTATGTTCCGTAACATGGCTGTATCGATGTTCGATCATGAATTGATCAAAACCACTTTGCCTAAGGCTAAAGAATTGCGTCGCGTGGTTGAGCCACTCGTCACTTTGGCTAAAGAAGATAGCGTTGCTAACCGTCGCTTAGCATTCTCACGTTTGCGTGATGATGCAGTCGTAGCAAAGTTATTCTCTGAGATTGGCCCTCGCTACAAAGAGCGCTCAGGTGGTTACCTGCGCATTTTGAAGTGTGGCTACCGCCCAGGCGACAAAGCACCTATGGCTTACGTTGAGATGGTTGACCGTCCAGAAGTCGAGGAAGTCGAAGAGGCTGTAGAAGCAGAATAATATTCGCTTCGAAAAAAGTTAAAGAGCCGGGCTATGCCCGGCTTTTTTTTGCCATTAGACTTGGCGCATGAACAGAGACGCCCCAATATTTTTGTATACCGATTACGGCCATAACGGACCGTATGTGGGTTTGCTGCATGCTGTGGCGACTGAGCACGCAGGTCAAATCTATGACCTGCAGCATGATGCGCCACGTTTTAAGCCTTATGAGGCAGGTGTTTTGTTGCAAGCGCTGGTACCGAGTTTGCCTGAGGGCAGCATCATCGTATCTGTGATCGATCCAACGGTTGGTTCAAAGCGAGAAGGTGTCGCGGTCTCTTGTGACGGCAACTTCTTTATCGGTCCTGATAACGGCCTGTTGTGTAGCTTTATTGATCGAGCGGATAAGGTGTATCGCTTGCCGCCGGTAGGTGACGATCTGCCGGCTAGTTTCCACGGTCGTGATTGGTTTATGCCAATGGCAATGCACTGGGCTAAAAATCCTCGTCCGGGTTGGCAGCGATTATTCCCCGCGGATGTAGTACGTTGTGATGCTGTGCCAAGTGTGCGGGTTATCTATATCGATGACTTCGGTAACGTGATGACCGATATGACAACCCAGCGATTCAAGCAGGGCGGTCAATTTATTCACGATGGGGAAGTTGTCCCGCAGGTGCGCACCTTTAATGATGTACCTGCAGGTGACTTCTTGAGCTACCGCAATTCGCTTGGATTAATCGAGATTGCGATCAATCAAGGTAATGCAGCCCAAGCTATGGGGGTATCGATCGGCGATGCCTTAACGCTTGCCGAGTAACGGCTTTAAGAAACGACCGGTGTGTGACACTTTTTCCTTAGCGATATCGCTAGGTGTTCCTTTAGCAATAATCTGACCGCCACCGCTGCCGCCTTCAGGGCCAAGGTCGATAATCCAATCTGCGGTTTTGATGACATCCAAGTTGTGTTCAATCACCACAACCGAGTTACCGCGATCACGTAATGAATGGAGCACGCTGAGCAATTGCCTCACGTCATGGAAGTGCAGGCCGGTTGTTGGCTCGTCCAAGATATATAACGTATTACCTGTGTCTCGTTTAGAGAGTTCACGTGAGAGTTTAACGCGTTGTGCTTCACCGCCTGACAGTGTGGTCGCGTTCTGACCTAAGGTGATGTAACTCAAACCCACATCCATAAGTGTCTGCAGTTTGCGTTTCAAAGCAGGTACGGCTTCAAAGAAGCTCAGCGCGTCTTCGACCGTAAGTTCTAACAATTGGTTAATTGATTTACCTTTGTACTGAATCTCGAGTGTTTCACGGTTATAGCGTTTGCCTTTGCACACATCACATTGCACATAAACATCTGGTAGGAAGTGCATTTCAACTTTAATAACACCGTCGCCTGCGCAAGCTTCGCAGCGACCACCTTTAACGTTAAAGCTAAAGCGACCCGGGTTGTAACCTCGAGATCGCGATTCAGGCACGCCAGCGAACAACTCACGAATGGGTGTGAACAAGCCGGTGTAGGTGGCTGGGTTTGAGCGAGGTGTACGACCAATCGGTGATTGATCAATATCAACGACCTTATCAAAGTGCTCAAGACCAGTAATGTCATCATGTGGTGAGATATCTTGATTGGCGCGATTCAGATTATTTGCGGCGATCGGATAAAGGGTGTCGTTGATCAGTGTCGATTTACCTGAGCCCGACACACCGGTCACGCAAGTGAATAAGCCAGCAGGTATTTCTAGTGTGACATCTTTTAGATTGTTGCCGCGTGCGCCGGTAATTTTGAGTACACGTTTTTTATCGTAGGGCGTGAGCTCGCTTGGCACATCTATGCATTCTTTGCCACTCAGATAATGGCCCGTGATTGAATCCGGGTTGTTCGCAATGTCATCCGGCGTGCCTTGCGCAATAACCTTACCGCCATGGATGCCAGCGCCAGGACCAATATCCACCACGTGATCTGAGCTACGTATCGCATCCTCATCGTGTTCAACAACAATCACTGTGTTACCAAGATCGCGAAGATAAGTCAGCGTATTAAGTAAACGCTCGTTATCTCGTTGATGGAGGCCAATGGAAGGTTCATCGAGAACATACATAACGCCCACGAGGCCAGCACCAATCTGACTGGCTAAGCGGATGCGCTGTGCTTCACCGCCTGAGAGGGTTTCGGCACTACGATCCAAGGTGAGGTAGTTCAAGCCAACATTGACTAAGAACTGTAAACGCTCGCGAATCTCTTTCACAATCTTGCTCGCAATCTCTCCACGCTTACCCGGCAGGTTAAGCGCTTCGAAAAAGCTCAAGCTTTGATCAATGGCCATGCTGGTCACATCGGGTAGGCGCTGTTGATCGACGAAGACATGACGTGCCGCTTCATTAAGGCGCGTACCTTGGCAATCAGGACAGGCTTGATGCGATAGATAACGAGACAGCTCTTCACGTACCGCATTCGATTCGGTCTCGCGATAGCGACGTTTCATGTTGTTCAGCACGCCCTCAAAAGGCTGAAGCTTTTTCACTGTTTTACCGCGTGGATCCAGCTGAACGAATTCGATCGCTTCAAGACCGCTTCCGTTAAGAATGATCTTTTGTATTTTCTTATCAAGCTCGTCCCAAGGGGTTTCAGAATCAAAGTCATAATGCTTGCCAAGCGATCGAATGATCGCGAAGTAGTAGGCGTTGCGACGATCCCAGCCGCGCACCGCGCCTCCAGCCAGCGAAAGTTCTGGTGAGGTAATCACTTTGCTTGCGTCAAAGAACTGCTCAACGCCTAAGCCGTCGCAGGTTTCGCAGGCACCTGCCGGGTTGTTAAACGAGAACATGCGTGGCTCAAGTTCTTCGATTGAGTAGCCACAGTGAGGACAGGCAAAATTCGCTGAGAATAAAAGCTCTGGTTTGTCTTCATCCATCCATGCGATACGCGCAGTACCTTCGGTTAAGCGCAACGCAGTCTCAAATGACTCCGTAAGACGCAGGCGTAAATCCTCACGCACTTTAAAGCGATCTATTACCACCTCAATGGTGTGCTTCTCGTGTAGTTCTAGCTCGGGTGGCTGGTCAAGCTCATAGGTGTCGCCATCAATACGAGCACGTAAATAACCTTGTGCATAAAGCTCGCTTAGCAACTTTTTATATTCACCTTTACGATCGGTGATTACCGGTGCGAGCAGCATCAACTTACTGCCCTCTTCAAGGTTCAACACTTGATCAACCATCTGGCTGATGGTTTGTGCCTCTAGTGGTTCATCATGCTCAGGGCAACGAGGTGTGCCAACACGAGCGAATAACAAACGCAGATAGTCGTAAATCTCGGTAATGGTACCGACGGTTGAGCGTGGGTTATGTGAAGTAGTTTTTTGCTCAATTGAAATCGCTGGAGAGAGTCCTTCGATGTGATCCACATCGGGCTTTTCCATCATCGAAAGGAACTGGCGCGCATAAGCAGAGAGTGACTCGACGTAGCGACGCTGACCTTCAGCGTAAATCGTATCGAAGGCAAGCGACGACTTACCTGAGCCGGACAGGCCAGTGATCACGATGAGTTTGTCACGCGGCAAATCAATGCTGATGTCCTTCAGGTTGTGGGTGCGAGCGCCGCGAATATGTATCGTGTCCATGGGTTACTGCCGGTCAAAAAATCGAACACAATATTCTAGGCGAGAGGGGAAGCTAACACGAGTCCGATTCACCTTTTCTGAGGTTGGGCTGCCATGTTCATTGGGGTGAATTGAACAGAGCTTTTGTGGGCTGATCTGGGTACTATTGAAAGGTTTATTCGCGGAGTTTTTCTTGAGCAGTTTTCAGAACAACAAAATGACCTCAGCCGAGCGGCGTGCTGTCATTGGCTTGGCCGGTATTTATGGGTCACGCATGTTGGGTCTATTCCTGATTCTGCCGGTCTTTGCGATCTTCGCCGAAACCCTTGAGGGCGCAACTCCGTGGCTAGCGGGTCTTGCAGTGGGTATCTATGGTCTAACTCAGGCCTTGCTTCAATTGCCTTTTGGTTTCTTATCCGATCGGATTGGTCGCAAGCCAGTGATCATCGGTGGTCTGGTTTTGTTTGCTCTCGGTAGTGTGATCGCTGCAATGTCGACGGATATCTTTTGGATCATCGTGGGGCGTGCTGTACAGGGTAGTGGTGCAATTGCTGCAGCTGTGATGGCTTTGGCGTCTGACCTAACGCGAGAAGAGCAGCGAACCAAGTCCATGGCGCTGATCGGCATGAGTATTGGCTCGGCATTTTTGCTCGCCATGATTTTTGGTCCGATGATCAGTAGCTCAATTGGTATCAGCGGTATCTTTTGGCTGACAGCCTTATTGGCACTGATGGGCATTTTCATCATCCTGTTTGTTGTGCCATCACCACAAACCAGTCGTACCCGCCGTGATGCGGTGCCTTTGCCGCAAATGGTTGGGCAGGTTTTACGCAATCCCGATTTGCTACGTTTAGATGTAGGTATCTTTTCGCTGCACCTTGTTTTAACGGCCGTATTTTTGGTCATCCCTCTTGCGCTTCGTGATGCAGGCTTGCCGCTGACCGAGCACACCTGGGTTTATTTGCCGGTGATGGTCATTTCGATTTTGTCGATGGTGCCGTTCATCATTCTCTCGGAGAAAAAGCGTCAGCTAAAACCTATCTTCTTAGGTGCGATTACTGTTCTGATTGGTACGCAATTTGTGATGGCGCAACTACCACCCTCTGAGAATGCATGGTTCATTACGCTGATCGTTTTCTTCACGGCCTTTAATCTGCTCGAGGCGACGCTTCCGTCGCTCGTATCGAAAACCTCTCCAGCCGATGCCAAAGGAACGGCGATGGGGGTGTATTCGACCTCTCAATTCGCGGGTGCCTTTTTCGGTGGTCTGATCGGCGGCTGGGCGCATCAGGAATGGGGTAATGCTGGGGTGTTTGAATTTGCAGCGGTGATCTGTCTGATCTGGCTCGTGGTTGCTGCCGGCATGCGCAAACCGCGCCATACCACCAGTCAGGTGCGAACTGTTCAGCTGGCCTCTGAGGCAGCCGCTAGCGAGCTCGCAGCGCAGCTTGAGGACATTACTGGGGTGGAAGAAGCCGTGGTCATCTACAGTGATGGAGTTGCTTATCTGAAGGTGGATAAACAGCGTCTGGATAGCGCCAGATTGGATGCAATTGTGGGCGCGACGGCGTAGACTGCGTAGAACAAATTTATCGACGTTTTAGCGTCAATCTGGGGAGAACACATGGCGAGTCGCGGTATTAACAAAGTCATTTTGGTAGGTAAC
>CBFHYJ010000076.1:0-5629 GCA_965659945.1 Sedimenticolaceae bacterium
CTACAGTGAAACCAAACTCTTTAAATAGTTCGCCAGCAGGTGCTGATTCACCAAAGCTCTTCATAGCTACGATGCCGCCATCAAGACCTACGTACTTGTACCAAGACTGATCAACACCAGCTTCGATTGCTACGCGCTTTACACCTGGGGTAAGAACTGAATCTTTGTAAGCTTGATCTTGCTTATCGAATGCACAAGTTGATGGCATTGAAACCACACGTACTTTTACATCCATTGCTGCTGCCGCATCAACCGCCAAAGAAACCTCAGAGCCAGTTGCAATGAAAATAATGTCCGCATCGCCATCACAATCTTTCAAGACGTAACCGCCTTTCTCGATGTTCTTAACTTGCTCTGCAGTACGCTCCATTGGCGTGAGGTTTTGACGTGAGAACACCAAACCAGTTGGTGCATTGCCACGCAACATAGCCATCTTCCAAGAAACCGCAGACTCAACAGCATCACACGCACGCCAAGTTTCAAAACCTGGGATAACACGCATGGTTGAGAGTTGCTCAACTGGCTGGTGAGTTGGGCCGTCTTCACCCAGACCAATTGAATCGTGTGTGTAAACATAGATAGTGCCGATCTTCATCAACGCAGACATACGCAATGCGTTACGCATGAACTCCATGAACATGAAGAAGGTGCCACCGTAAACTTTAAAGCCACCGTGAAGAACCATACCGTTCATCATGTGTGCCATACCGAATTCACGAACACCCCAAGATAGGTAGTTACCGTTCGCGTTTTCTTTATTCACTTTGACAGTGCCTGACCAGTTAGTCAGGTTCGAGCCGGTAAGGTCCGCTGAACCACCGAACATTTCTGGCAGCAATGGACCCATTGCTTCAATCGCGTTTTGTGACGCTTTACGTGACGCAATGTTTGGCATATCCGCTTGGGTTTGAGCGATGAACTTATCCATCTCGACTTCGAAGTTGCCTGGCAACTCACCCGCCATACGACGCTCAAATTCAGCCGCCTCTGCAGGGAACGCCGCTTTGTATGCCGCAAACTTTTCATTCCAAGCTGCTTCGTCTTTAGCACCCTGCTCTTTGTGATCCCAACCCGCGTAAACGTCTGCTGGAATTTCGAATGGCGCTGCCGTCCAACCCAACTCTTTACGAGTCAGTGCGATCTCATCATCACCTAAAGGTGCGCCGTGACAGTCATGGCCACCTGCTTTATTAGGTGAACCAAAACCGATGGTGGTCTTACAACAAATCATTGAAGGCTTATCAGTTACTGACTTCGCTTCTGCGATAGCTTTGTTGATTGCATCTGCATCGTGACCATCAACATCTGCAATCACGTGCCAGTTATATGACTTGAAGCGCGCAGGTACGCCAACTTCCATCCAATCACCGATGTGACCATCAATAGAGATGTCATTGTCATCCCAGAAAGCAATCAACTTGCCCAGGCCTAACGTACCGGCCATCGCACATGACTCGTGCGATAAACCTTCCATCAAACAACCATCACCTAAGAATACGTATGTGTTGTGATCAACGATCTCATGACCTGGCTTATTGAATTGTGCAGCCAAAGTGCGCTCAGCAATCGCCATACCAACAGCGTTGGTGACGCCCTGACCCAGAGGACCAGTCGTTGTTTCGATACCGTCTGCGTAACCGTACTCAGGGTGACCTGCTGTCTTAGAGTGCAACTGACGGAAGTCTTTGATGTCATCGATGGTCAGATTGAATCCGGTCAAATGCAACAATGAATAAATCAGCATCGAGCCGTGGCCATTCGAAAGAACGAAACGGTCACGGTCAGCCCACTTGGCATTAGTTGGGTTGAACTGCATGTGATCGTTCCAGAGCACCTCAGCGATATCCGCCATGCCCATTGGGGCACCCGGGTGACCTGAATTAGCTTTTTGAACAGCATCCATAGATAACGCGCGAATGGCGTTGGCAAGCTCTCTGCGTGAGGACATAAGTCTCTCCTGATCTAATGTTTAAAAGTTGTGGTCTTGAAAGGTGAAAACCCAGCAAGAATTGAATTCTTCAATTGCACCTAGCGATCAGTGCTAGGGAGTCTGCAACGAGGGGCAGACTTAGCAAAAGCGATGGGCATTCTCGCTCAGGTGTCTTATACGGGGCAAGATAGGAAGTAAGGAATATTCAAATATACCCATAAAATTTAAATTTATGCGCACAAGTAATTGATTTTATAGGGAAGATAATTCCCCAGAAAAACTACTCTTTGATCCATTTAATCGAACATCCCATGCTCGAGAGCTGTTCAGCCGGTCCTTTTTGGGTCTCAGCGACCTCTTTCATGGCCTCAAACAGGTCTCGACGGACATTGGGATCAGCTGCCTCTTTGCGGCTCTCATCCAAGCGACCTCGATACTGCAACTCACCTGAACGGTTATAGCCAAAGAAATCTGGCGTACACACAGCACCATAAGCCTTTGCAACGGCCTGAGACTCATCTAATAAGTAGGGGAACGGGAAATCCATCTGCTGAGCAATCGCCTGCATATTCTCAAATGAATCTTCAGCGTAATCGGTTGTGTCATTTGACATGATCGCCACGCTATTAACGCCTAACGCATTGAGTTCGCGCGTATCACGCACCAAGCGATCAAGTATGGCTTTCACATAAGGGCAGTGATTACAGATGAACATAACCAACAGTCCGTTCTCACCCATGCAGTCTTGCATGTGCCATGTTTTGCCATCGATGCCTGGTAAAGCAAAGTCGATAATCGGTTGTCCAAAATCACATACTGGGGGCTGCAATGAGACCATGATTAAAACTCCATCATTAAGCTTTCAAATACGCCGGCATTTTGACAAATGCCTATCCCACGCTCAATAAGGATATACTCGCGCCCTTCTAGCCCCCCCTAAGAGGGAGCACTGAATACAATCGAAGGAGTTTTAGCTCGATGGCGAATGAATTTATTTTCACTTCAGAATCAGTCTCTGAAGGTCACCCAGACAAAATGGCAGATCAGGTATCGGATGCAATTTTGGATGCAATCCTGATTGAAGACCCCTATGCACGCGTTGCATGTGAGACTGTTTTTAAAACAGGTCTTTGTTTAATTGCGGGTGAGATCACCACAACAGCTAAGCCCGATTACGAACACATCATGCGTCAAACCATCAATGAGATTGGTTACAACGACTCAGCTAAAGGCTTTGATGGCAATACCTGCGCGGCAATGATCGCCGTTGGCGTGCAATCACCTGACATCAATCAAGGTGTAGACCGCGCTAAACCTGAAGATCAAGGCGCTGGCGACCAAGGCATCATGTTTGGTTACGCAACCAACGAAACCGAAGTTCTAATGCCTGCACCAATTCAGTACGCACACCGTTTGGTAGAGCGTCAGTCAGAGTGTCGTAATAACGGCACATTGCCATTGTTGCGTCCAGACGCAAAATCACAGGTCAGCTTCCACTATAAAGATGGCAAACCGGTATCGATTGATGCGGTTGTCTTGTCGACTCAGCATGCTGAAGAGTTTGCTGGTGATACCTTGCGCGAAGCGATCATGGAAGAAGTGATCAAGCCAGTACTTGAACCAACAGGCTTGTTAACTACAAATACCAAATTCCATATCAACCCAACCGGTAACTTTGTTATCGGCGGCCCAATGGGTGATGCCGGTTTGACCGGTCGTAAGATTATCGTTGACACCTACGGCGGTGCTGCACGTCACGGCGGCGGTGCCTTCTCTGGTAAAGATCCATCTAAAGTTGACCGCTCAGCGGCTTACGCTGGTCGCTATGTTGCCAAGAACATCGTTGCGGCAGGTCTTGCTGATCGTTGTGAGATCCAAGTGTCATATGCAATTGGTGTTGCAGAGCCTACTTCAATCATGATCGATACCTTTGGTACTGGCAAAATCGGTGATGAGCGCATCACCGAGCTGGTTCGCGAACACTTCGATCTTCGCCCATATGGCATTTTGAAAATGCTCGACCTGCTGAATGCCAAGCAGATCAAATACCGTAAGACCGCAGCATACGGTCACTTCGGTCGTGAGAATGAAGGCTTCACTTGGGAAATGACCGACAAAGCTGACGCATTACGCGACGCAGCGGGTCTTTAAAATCTTAGACCTTTAACCGCAACCACACAGGTTTACGGTGGAAATCAGAGCCCGTAGTCATTAAACTGCGGGCTCTTTTTTGTTGGAAACAACAGACAATTTCCTCTTGAGGAGCGTTGCGACCCTTTTTTAAGGCCAGGCTCGAGAGCGAATACAGCGAACCCAACGACGCTCACTCTGATTGATTAGGAGATTAACCATGAGTGAGTTCACCGACTATAAAGTTGCCGACATGTCACTGGCAGACTGGGGTCGCAAAGAAATCGCGATTGCTGAAACTGAAATGCCAGGTCTGATGGCGCTGCGCGAGAAATACGGCAAAGACAAGCCACTGACCGGCGCACGTATCACCGGTTCATTACACATGACCATCCAAACCGCTGTTTTGATCGAGACACTTGTTGAGCTCGGCGCACAAGTTCGTTGGTGCTCATGCAACATTTTCTCAACCCAAGATCACGCCGCCGCTGCAATCGCTGCTGCAGGTATTCCTGTTTACGCATGGAAAGGCGAAACCTTGGAAGAGTACTGGTGGTGTACCGAGCAAGTACTCAACTGGCCAAATGGCGAGATCGCCAACATGATTCTTGACGATGGTGGCGACGCTACCCTGCTCGTTCACAAAGGTGTTGAATATGCTGATGCAGGCGTACCTGAGCCAACAGCTGGCGACTCTGAAGAATGGAAAGTCATTCTGAATGTACTTAAGCGCTCACTGAATGAAGAGCCAGATCGTTACAAAAAAATGGCGGCGTCAATTAAAGGCGTTACCGAAGAGACCACCACAGGTGTTCACCGTTTATACGACATGTTCAAAGCCGGCACTTTGTTGTTCCCAGGCATGAACGTTAACGACTCGGTTACTAAATCAAAGTTCGACAATCTCTATGGCTGTCGTGAGTCATTGGTTGACGGCATCAAGCGTGCAACCGACGTGATGATCGCCGGCAAGATTGCCGTGGTATGTGGTTACGGCGACGTTGGTAAAGGTTCTGCACAATCGCTTCGCGGCTTAGGCTCAACTGTTTGGATCACTGAGATCGATCCAATCTGTGCATTGCAAGCTGCGATGGAAGGCTACCGTGTAGTGACGCTTGATGAAGCTGCACCCCTCGCCGATATCTTTGTTACCACTACCGGCAACAAGGACATCATCTGTCATGACCACATGGCAGCGATGAAGGACCAAGCAATCGTCTGCAACATTGGTCACTTCGATAACGAAATCGATATCGCCAGCCTTGATCAGTACCAGTGGGAAAACATCAAGCCACAAGTTGACCACATCATCTTCCCAGATGGTAAACGCATCATTATGTTGGCTGAGGGCCGCTTAGTTAACTTAGGCTGTGCAACAGGTCACCCAAGTTTTGTTATGTCAGCGTCTTTCACCAACCAGGTATTGGCGCAAATCGAAATCTTCACCAAGCCAGATGAATACCCTGTTGGCGTATACATCCTGCCGAAGAAGCTTGACGAAGAAGTGGCTCGTCTACACTTAGCGAAGATCGGTGCTCACTTGACTGAACTGTCAAAAGAGCAAGCGGA
>CBFHYJ010000077.1:0-5416 GCA_965659945.1 Sedimenticolaceae bacterium
CATCTGACCGATTACGTAAGTAACCGAAGCCAAGATCAAACAGATAACCGCTACAAGACGTGCACCCTTAGAGTAGAAGCGCTCGCCGATGAACTCAGGCACGGTGAACTTACCGAACTTACGTAGGTAAGGTGCTAGCAACATTGCCAACAATACGTAACCACCGGTCCAGCCCATCAAGAATACTGATGCTCCGTAGCCGTTGAACGCAATCAAGCCTGCCATTGAGATAAATGATGCTGCTGACATCCAGTCCGCCGCAGTTGCCATACCGTTGGCTACTGGGTGAATGCCTTTGCCTGCAACGTAGAATTCGCCAGTGCTTCCCGCACGTGCCCAAATCGCAATACCGATGTAGAGCAAGAAGGTTGCGCCAACGACAACGTATGTAAGTGTACTTAGATCCATGGTTTGCTCCTATTAATCTTCAGACACGCCAAACTGTTTATCCAGTTTGTTCATCTGTGATGCGTAATAGAAGACAAGCACTAGGAACACATAAATTGAACCGTTTTGTGCAAACCAGAAACCGAGACCCACGCCGCCAATTTTGATGGCATTGAGAGGCTCAGCGAGGATGATCCCGAAGCCGTATGAAACGACAAACCAGATCACCAACAAGATGCTGACAAGACGAACATTCGCTTGCCAATATTTGGATGCATTATTATCCATATCTCGATCGCTCCGCAGTTGGTAGATAGTAGTTGTTCTGTTTAAGGGGAACCAATTTGAAGATGTCTGTTGCTTTTATTATTCAGACAATCTCAATACATCTGATCCAACTTAGACAGCGTTGATTATTCAACAAGCGAATTGTTGTAGGTATTACTACTAATGTCAAAGTTTTATGGGTAGATAAGATATCACTTATGTTCTAACTTACTTGTTAGCAACTAAGCGTTTTTGATGCCCTAGCCACAACACAATCGCACCAGAGATGATGAATAAAGCGCCAATCATAAAACCGGTTGTTAATGGATCATCAAAGATAAAACTACTAAACAACGCAGCAGCAAAAATTTGCATGTTTAGTAAAGGTGATAACGATGATGCATTACCAAAGTTGTAGGCCTTGATGATACATAAGTGTCCCAACGCACCAAGTACACCGAGGCTAATCAATATTAGCCATTGTTCTATAGTTGGAGAATGCCAATAGGGCAGCACAACAAGACTCATCACAAGGCTACCAATGAGTGTTGCGTTGAGTAAGGTCTTAAGGTTGTGATCACGTCCGCGCAGGTAGCGTGTCATGAGTAAATAGAAGGCGTAAAAAAACGCAGCAACGAGTGCGAGATAGAGATAAGGGTTGGTGTTTTCTATGCCTGGTTGAGTGATTGCGATAACACCACTAAAACCCAGTAGTGCGGCAAGCCAATGCCACCACAACACTTTTTCTTTTAGCAGTAAGCCAGCGAGCAATGTGACGATCAAAGGGGCAAGCAGCATGATCGCGGTAGCTTCACCTATTGGCGCATGCTTGAAAGCGTTATAAGCGCATAACGTCATGGCTAGAAGGCTGAGCCCCCTGAAAAACTGTATCCAAGGGTGGGCTGATCGCTTAAACAGCACTTCTCGTTGCGGTAGCAGAACCAATAACACCAAAAGCGTGTGAAATGAGTAGCGCGCCCAGACAACTTGAACGGCTGGAAGGCCCTCGCGCATCAAGATTTTGCCTAAATTGTCCATGCCGGCGAGCAAGAAGCAGGCAAGCACGCTAAGGCTGATGGCGAAAATCCAGTCGCGAGAGGTTTGGGGCAAGGCGGGCTCCTGATCAAAGTCGCTGCACTATATATAAAGTGTGCCGGATTTGGCGAGAACGTAATTTGGGATGCTTTTTTATTAGATTTGTATAGAATCGTCGCTTCTAGAAAAAAGCTCACCGTGATTTCACAGAGTGAAGCCCACAAATCTAAGCCTTTGAGGAAACATTGATGAAGAAGTTAATCACAGCTGCATTGGTTGCACTAGCGATGGTGACTTCAGCACACGCTGATGGTCATGGTAAGAAAAAACAAGAAGTTAAAGCTCCTGCTTTTGATAAGGCTGTTGCACAGCAAATGATCGAAAACAGCATCCAGCGTTTCAAGTTGGTTGAAGGCGTAACCCTTGATGATGCAATCGAAGGTATGAAATCACGTGCGACCGCGTTGAACTTTAAATTGGTTGCTGAGCTGCCATTGAGCAAAGACGTTGAAGCAAAAACTGGCAAGCCAGGTCGCACAATGCACATCTTGGCGTTCTGTGACTCACTGATCGCTAAAGAGATGGTTGAGTACAACATGATCTTTGCGGGCTTCTTGCCTTGTCGTATTGCGGCGATTGAAGATGCAGAAGGTAACGGCTGGTTGGTCACCATGAACATGGACATGATGCTGCACGCAGTTGAATTGACTCCTGAACTAACTAAGTTGGCGAAGAAAGTTCGTGACGACATCTACAGCATCGTCGAAGCAGGCGTTAATGGCGATTTCTAAATCGTTGAACGACTTGTTGATAACAGAAAAGCCGGCGAAAGCCGGTTTTTTTTGTGCCTAGAAATGATTACGGTATCGGGTTTTTTTTTGCTCCGGTACACTGCGCTCATTGGTTAAATTTTAAAGCAGTTTCATGAAAACAACGATCCAGCGTCATAAAACGCATTGTGTGCAGGTAGGGCATGTCCGCGTAGGTGGAGATACGCCGGTGGTGGTTCAGTCGATGACCAACACCGATACCGCAGATATTGCAGCTACGGTAGCTCAGATTATCGATTTGGCACGCGCGGGTTCTGAGCTTGTGCGCATCACGGTGAACAATGAAGAATCGGCTGCTGCCGTTGCGCAGATTCGTCAACAGCTCGACGCGCAAGGTTGTGATGTGCCGTTGGTAGGCGACTTTCATTTCAATGGCCATCGTTTACTTGAAGATTACCCAGAGTGTGCGCAGGCACTCGCAAAATATCGCATCAACCCTGGCAATGTGGGTAGCGGTGAAAAGCGTGATGCGCAGTTCGCTAGCATGATTGAAGCAGCGATCAAATACGATAAAGCGGTGCGCATTGGTGTCAACTGGGGCTCGCTTGATAAAGGTTTAGTGGCATCGATGATGGATGCGAATGCTAAAGCTGATGAGCCATTAGATGCCGAATCGATCATGAGTGAAATCATGGTGACGTCTGCGCTGCAAAGCGCTGATAAGGCGGTTGAGATTGGTTTGCCGAAAGACAAGATTGTTCTCTCGTGCAAGATGAGTGGTGTGCAAGATCTGATTCGTGTGTATGAAAAACTCGCACAGCGTTGTAATTACGCATTGCATTTAGGGCTTACTGAAGCGGGTATGGGTTCTAAAGGTATTGTGGCTTCTACGGCGGCTTTGTCGGTGCTTTTACAAGAAGGCATTGGTGATACTGTTCGTATCTCACTTACACCAGAACCAGGCGGTGATCGCACTAAAGAGGTGCGTGTGGGTCAAGAGATTTTGCAGTCGATGGGATTGCGGGCCTTTATGCCGCAAGTGATTGCTTGTCCTGGCTGCGGTCGTACGACCAGCACGTATTTTCAACAGTTAGCGCAAGATATTCAGTCCTACCTGAGAAATCAGATGCCAATTTGGCGCCAGAAATACCCAGGTGTTGAAGCGTTGAATGTCGCGGTAATGGGTTGTGTAGTTAACGGGCCAGGTGAGAGTAAACATGCTGATATAGGCATTAGTTTACCGGGCACTGGTGAGCGACCTGCCGCACCTGTCTTCATTGATGGTGAAAAGGCGGTGACCTTAAAAGGCGACAAGATTGCCGAAGAGTTTCAACAGTTGGTCAATGAATACGTTGAGCGACATTACAGCTAATATTTTCTTGGGGGAGATGAAATGAATGTAAAGCAGTTGATTGCGGCAACCGCACTGACAGCACTGAGCGCGGTAGCAGTGGCGGAAGAGCCAATGATGGTGAACGTGAAGCGTATGTCTTTGGAGACAGCGCAGAAGATTGCACAAGGTGCGATTGATGCCTGTCGACAAGAGGGTATCCAGATAGGTGTGACCGTGGTGGATCGCGATGGCATTGCGCAAGTTGTGATGCGTGACACGATTGCGCCAACCATTACCTTACCGATCAGCCAAGGTAAGGCGTATGCGGCTGTAATGTTCAATGTCTCAACCTCGGGTTTGAACGAGCGTGCAAATACACCGATCGGTCGTGCGCCGGGTGTGGTGATGTCGCCAGGCGGTGTGCCTATTCAGGCGGCAGGCTCACTGATTGGTGGTGTCGGTGTTTCTGGTGCGCCAAGCGGCGAAACCGATGAGATGTGTGCTCTGAAGGGTGTTGAGCAGGTTCAAGACGATCTCGACATGAGCTAATTCATTTGGCTAAAAATCAGCCGGCTTCTCATTTGGGGTGCCGGCTTTTTTTATGCCTGAAAGGGGAAAACAATTTCGCTCAGACCCCTTGAATACGTTAGAATTTGGGGCTTAATCAGTGGTGGAGCACAACATGATTCGTGGCAGTCTTGTCGCCTTAGTAACCCCGATGACCGATGACGGCGCAGTTGATCAGGTGGCGCTTGAGCGTTTGGTTGAGTGGCATATCGCAGAAGGTACCGACGCAATTGTCGCAGTGGGTACTACGGGTGAGTCAGCAACGCTGGATGAGGAAGAGCACTGTCATACGATTCGTCGCGTGGTTGAGGTTGCCAACGGTCGTATTCCTGTGATTGCGGGCACTGGTGCTAACAGCACCTCTGAAGCCATTAGCCTGACCCAGTGTGCTAAGGAAGCGGGGGCAGAGGCTTGCTTACTAGTCACCCCTTATTACAACAAACCAACGCAAGAGGGTTTGTATCAGCACCACAAAGCGATTGCTGATGCGGTTGATATTCCGCAAATTCTTTATAACGTGCCTGGCCGCACAGCAGTTGATATGCAGCCTGAAACGATCGTGCGTTTATCAAGTATCTCCAACATTATTGGTGTGAAAGAAGCGACCGGTGATTTATCACGTATCGAAAAGTTACGCGCTGAAGTGCCAGCTGATTTTGCGATTTATAGTGGTGATGATGCGACAGCACGTGAAGCGATCTTGCTGGGTGCGGATGGCGACATTTCGGTGACTGCAAACGTTGCGCCTAAAGCGATGCATGAGATGTGTCAGGCTGCACTGAATAAAGATGCAGATACTGCAGCAAATATTGATGCGAACTTATCGGGTTTACATAAGTCTCTATTTGTCGAGTCGAATCCAATTCCAGTTAAGTGGGCATTGGGTGCGATGGGTATGATGGGTTTTGGTATCCGTCTACCTCTTACTCGTTTATCAGCACATGCTGAAGCGCCAGTTCGTGATGCATTGGCTCAAGCAGGCATTGAAACGAAATAACAACAAAGGTTTTTCATGAAGTACGGTTACATCATCGCAGGCTTAGCGATTTCATTGGCA
>CBFHYJ010000078.1:0-4661 GCA_965659945.1 Sedimenticolaceae bacterium
GGTATGGGACGGTCATTTTCATCAAGTTCAATAATCGGTTGATAGATAAGTGCGTTGATTCGTTCGGATGACGCATCACTCGCTAGAATTGGATGCAGACTGTTTGGCGCGTTACTGATGGCGAAGGTAGTAGTCTCTGCCACTACCATTAACGGGTAACAGATAAGTATCAGCCAAAGGTATTTGAAGATTGGCTGCTGGAGTCTCACTTAACTCTTTTCCTCATCCGACCAATCTTTGTAAGGGTGAGAAATAAGATGCGAATTAAAGTATTTTAAATCCGTTGAGACCTCTTTACCCAGCCAGGGGTGCTGAGGGACAGGATGATCAGCACTGGGTAATTCGATCTCGGCAACGATCAGCCCAGCATTGTTGCCATGGAACTCATCAATCTCCCAGGTGAGGTCGCCATCACTGATTAAGTGACGAGTTTTATCAATACCGCCGTCTTCTGCTGTTTGCTTCAGGATTTCTTCGGCATCCTCTTTAGGAATAGCGTATTCAAACTCGTGTCGATGGATGCCATCTATACTTTGTTTAATATTGATATGTGCTTGATCAGCGGAAATACGTACGCGAATCGCTTTAATTTCACTTCGACATAAGTAGCCTTGGGTCATTCGCGTGCTTTTGGAAACGAGCTGACGCCAATCTTCATTCATTAATAAGTATTTGCGTTCGATCTCAATAGCCATCTTATTTTTTAAATAAGGCAATCGATTCAACGTGGCCGGTATGTGGGAACATATCCATCACGCCAGCAGTAACAAGCGTGTAACCAATTTCATTTACGAGCAAGCCGGCATCTCGCGCCAGAGTGCCTGGGTAACACGAAATATACAGTAAGGTTTCAATCCCCATTTTGTTGATCAGTGGCAGGATCTCTAATGCCCCAGAGCGTGGAGGATCGATCAATGCTTTAGTGAATGACTGACTTAACCAAGGTTGTGGTTTGAGCTCTTCATAAAGATTGGCTGCGTAAAAATCCACATTAGAGAGTTTATTTCGCTCGGCATTTGATTTGGCGCGTTGAACTAAACCTTCATCCCCTTCAACGCCCACAACGGTGCCTGCTTGTGTTGCTAAAGGCAGTGTGAAGTTGCCCACGCCACAGAACAGGTCTAACACAGTGTCATTCTGATTAAGATCAAGCATGTCGAGTGCGCGACTAATCATTTTTCGGTTTATATCGGTATTGACCTGAGTGAAGTCACCGGGCAAAAAACCTAGCTCAAGGTTTTGGTCTGGTAAGGCGTAATGCAAATCAGCCGGAATGCCACTCAAAGGAACAACGGTGTCCGGGCCGCCGCGCTGTGTATATGGAATGACGTCATGCGCTTCCCCAAAAGCCTTAATTGCTAATGCGTCAGCATCAGTGAGATCTTCAAGGATGCGAAAGATAAGTACGCATTGTTCATCATCCATGGCGACCTCAATTTGAGGTAGCTTGGTATTGATTGAAAGTCCTTCGACTAATTGACTCAGCTGAGGCAAAAGCTCGCCAACACGAGGATGTAAAACAGGACATAGAGATAAATCTGCAACAAAGCTGCTCGCGCGCTCACGAAAGCCAACCAGTACCTTGCCTTTCTTAGGGACGTTTTTAACGCCTAGACGTGCTTTACGGCGATATCCCCAGACGCTGTCATTGGTTAAGGGTGGCAATATCGATTGTGCTGACACCTTGCCAAGGTGCTCTAAGTTATCCAGTAAAACTTGCTGCTTAGCTTCAATCTGCTTATCAGAGTCAAGATGCTGCAGACTGCATCCACCGCAGATCTCATAGTGCGCGCATTTAGGTTGCACGCGATCAGGCGATGCCTCAATAACTGATGTCACTAATCCTTGGTCGTAACTCTTTTTACGATTGGTGTAGTTGAAAGTAATTTTTTCACCGGCTAACGCACCTTGTATAAAAGTGGCCTTCTCATCGATTCGTGCGACACCTTTACCATCATGGCTTAGCGATTGGATGTGAGCTTCAAAATCACCCTGCGGGAGTTTTGGCTTGCGAAAACGTCGACCCATTGAGCTTAGTCCTTCATGCCAAATGCGCGGAATAAGCTATGTAAGGTCAACTCATCAATGTGATCAGCGAGCGAGCGCACCGCTATGTGTTTTTCATCGGTGCTTAAGGTGCCGTTGAAATGATGTAGTCGTAATGCTAGCAAATAACTATTAACGGCATGATCAATTGAAAAACGCGTGATCTCTGACCAATGATCATTCAAAAACGAGTCCCACATCGAATCACGCGTTTGTCCACGCAAACCGGGCAGTAAGAACTGCTTGGCTAAATCATCTAAAGACTGATCAGCATCGCCTGCCATAGCAAAGCTTAGCTGCAAGTCTTCGGGAGTAAGATCAAAGGCATCAGGCCAGACTAAGCCGTGTTTCATTGCCCGATAGGTAATCAAAGGCCAAGTGAAACTATCCGCGCCCCAGTTCATCAGATGAGTATCGAGATTTAGGCGTTGCTGAAGAAGTTCTAGGAGCGCCTTTTCATTACAGGTTTCTAACGATTGGGTTGTTAACGTCACTTCACCTTGGTTGTAATCAATACATGTGATCGCAGCAATGTGTAATTGATGCCAAGGTAGAACTTCAGAGTCACCGGTGCGTTGCTTACGTTGGTGAAACAACACATTGCCAACATCCTTATCGGATAGGCCGTCTAAGTTGTGATTATGTCGAGCCGTCTCAATATCGGGTAAGACGCTGACTGAGAACGTACTAAAACGCATACTTAACTCTATTATTTATCGGGGAAAACACCTGTCGACAGGTAGCGGTCGCCACGGTCACAGATAATGGCAACAATCGTGGCATTGCGAACTTCTTTATCGAGTAGCAAGGCGGCTGCTACCGCTCCGCCTGAACTAACGCCTGCAAAGATACCTTCTTCAACGGCTAATCGACGTGTCATGTCTTCTGCGGTGGCTTGATCAATATCGATCTCACGATCAACTAATGAAGCATCAAAAATCGTTGGGAGATATTCTTCTGGCCAGCGACGAATGCCTGGGATCGAAGCGCCTTCGGTTGGCTGAACACCAATGATCTGCACATCGGCACTCTGTTCTTTAAGGAAGCGAGCTGTGCCAGTAATGGTGCCCGTTGTGCCCATCGCGCTAACAAAATGTGTCACTTGATGATGGGTGTCTTCCCAAATCTCAGGGCCTGTGCCGTGATAATGGGCTAATGGATTATCATCGTTACCAAATTGATTAAGCACCTTGCCCTCGCCCCGCGCTTCCATGGCTAAGGCAAGATCACGAGCACCTTCCATGCTCTCTTCCTTGGTTACCAGAATTAGCTTTGCACCATAGGCTCGCATCGCCGCGCGACGCTCAACACTAAGGTTATCTGGCATGATCAAAATCATTTTATAGCCGCGTATGGCTGCTGCCATGGCTAAAGCAATACCTGTGTTGCCACTGGTCGCTTCGATTAGGGTATCGCCAGGCTTGATGTCGCCTCGCCTTTCAGCGCGCTCGATCATGGATAACGCAGGTCGGTCTTTTACAGAGCCGGCTGGGTTATTGCCTTCGAGTTTGGCCAAAATGGTATTGCTAGTCTCACCAGGAATGCGCTGAAGACGCACTAGAGGCGTCTTGCCAACAAAGTCTGCAATGGTCGGGTAGTTCATGGCCCTAGTTTACCTCAACCAGAGCTTAGATAGCCTTAGGCTTCGTATTTACTTGAACGTTGGATAAGGCGTTTCATATCGGCCACTGCCGCATGTAAGCCGCTAAAGATAGCGCGGGCGACAATCGCATGTCCGATGTTGAATTCAACAATGCCCTCTATCTGAGCAATGGCTTTTACGTTGTGGTAATCCAAGCCATGTCCGGCATTGACCTGCAGGCCAAGCTCATTGCCATAGCGCACAGCTTCAGTGATACGCACTAGCTCTTTAGCTCGTTCAGCACTACCATAGCCGGCATCAGCATAGTGACCGGTGTGAATCTCGATCACAGGGGCGCCGATCTCTTTGGCAGCTTCGAGCTGCTTTGGGTCTGCATCAATAAAGAGTGATACGCGTATGTCAGCCTCGGCTAGCGTGCCACAATAATCTTTTAGGTAGTCGAGTTGGCCTGCGGCATTTAAACCACCTTCGGTGGTGAGTTCTTCCCGGCGTTCTGGCACCAAGCAGCAATCGGCTGGTTTGACCCCGGTCGCGATTGTCAGCATCTCTGGGGTTGCTGCCATTTCTAGGTTCATGTGGGTCTGTAGCGCATTATTAAAGAAGTGCACATCACGATCCTGAATATGGCGGCGATCCTCACGCAAATGCAAAGTGATTGAGTCAGCGCCCGCTTGCTCTGCCACCAGTGCCGCTTGAAGGGGCTCTGGATAAGGCGTGCCACGAGCTTGGCGCAAGGTGGCAACGTGGTCGATATTCACGCCAAGTAGTCGCTCGTAATTCATGATGTTTCCTCGTTAGCGAAATAATTCGCGGCTTTTAAGTTCGGCGCCTTGAAGATGCCAATCAATCACGCGGCGCATTAATGCGCGTGCTTCTCGACGCTGCTCAAGTGAGTCAAAACGACCCTCATCTAGAGCTAAGAGTGTCGACCCCATAACAGCTGACTGGGCTTGATCTAAGCGTGGACCTAGTTCGATATCGTACTGATAGCGATGATTGGACTGCAATGGCT
>CBFHYJ010000079.1:0-4587 GCA_965659945.1 Sedimenticolaceae bacterium
TTTGCGCCAATAGTTCCGGATAAAACGGGGGTAAAACTCACGGAATAAATCAGCGACAATAGAAAACTGACGTTTTGGAGTTCAGTATGTCGAATCCTTTTCCGGTTGATCGAAAGATCATACCGCCAGCGACGTTTAAAGAGATAAAGCCCAATACTTTCATCTACGAGCGGCCTAATACCATTCCTAAAGACTGGTGTGATGAGATCGTGCGTCGATTTGAAGCGCAGCCAGAACATCACAAGAAAGGTGTGATTGGTCAGCAGGGCGGTTTGGATACTGGCATCAAACGCACCATGGATATGGTGATCAGTGACAAAGATGACTGGTCTGATATTGATCAGGTGTTTTTCCGCTGCATAGGTGCGGCTATGCAAGAGATGAAACAAAGCTTTCCGTTTTTCACTGGCCCCTTTAAAGACTTGGGTTACCAAATTCAACGTTATCAACCCGGTGAGTTCTACCATTGGCATGTCGATGGGGGCAGTCATGATTTTGCGGATCGTCAGTTGGTAGCAATTTGGTATCTGAATGATGTGCCGGTTGAGGCCGGTGGTGCGACACAGTTTTTATATCAAGATGTCAGTGTGCAGCCTGAAGCGGGCAAGATGGTATTGTTCCCACCTTTCTGGACACATGAGCATCGCGCACAAGAGCTAACGGCCGGTGCGAAGTATATTGCGACCACCTGGGTTGTATTTCGTTAATGCCAAGCTTGTTATCAATTATTGAGTTGGGCGGTTATCCCAACCTGCAGCCTTTGTATAAAAGTATGGGTTTTGACGTTGAGGTGCTGACATCACAACGCAAAGCACGTAGCTATCTCAAGGCGAATAGCCCGGATGTGATTGTGGCTGAATATAACGCGCAGTCCGATTTTCGTGATCGTAGTTCTAACTTGGAAACATTGGTTGCAGTATTGCAGAAAAAGCCTGCAACCAAGCTGCTGGTTTTTTATTTACCGGAACAGCAAGATCGATTCGATGTGTTCTGCCAATCGCATCACGTTGATCATGCGGTTGCCTTTCCGATCACCGAAGAGAAAGTCAAAGCTGCGTTGATGGCCTTAGGCTAAGCGATCATCCGCAACGTGATATTTCGGATCTTCCATCACGTTCACTTCAACCAAGTCACCTGCTTGAGTGAGTAGCTCGCGACATTCTTCATTTAAGTGGCGCAAATGCACTTGCTTACCCGCACGTTGGTAACGTTCTGCCAGTGAATCGATCGCTTCAATACCGGAGTGATCAACAACGCGTGCACCTGCAAAATCGATAATCACATCTTGAGGGTCATTCTTAGGATCAAAGATCGCTTGAAAGTGAGAAACAGAGCCAAAGAACAGCGGACCTTTTAAGTTGTACACCTTGCTGCCATTCTCGAGCAGGTCGGAGGTCGCTTGCATTTGCTTGGCGTGTTCCCAGGCAAAGACGAGTGCTGAAACGATAACGCCAACAACGACGGCAACGGCGAGGTCAGATGCCACGGTCACTGCAGTCACTAAGATGGCAACAAAAATATCAGCCTTAGGGACCTTGCCAAATAACCGCAAGCTAGCCCATTCAAAGGTGCCGAGTACCACGATGAACATCACGCCTACCAATGCAGCGACTGGAATCATTTCGATTAAGCTTGAGGCGACCAAGATGAATAGCAAAAGGAACAGCGCGGCGCTGATACCGGATAAGCGACCACGACCACCTGAATTAATGTTGATCATCGACTGACCAATCATTGCGCAACCGCCCATGCCACCAAAGAAACCGTTAACGGAGTTTGCCACGCCTTGACCGACACATTCTTTATTGCCACGACCGCGTGTCTCAGTGATCTCGTCAATTAAGGTGAGTGTTAATAAGGATTCAATTAAGCCGACGCCGGCTAATATGATGCTGTAAGGCAAAATGATCTCAAGCGTTTCCCACGTGAGTGGCACAGTTGGGATGCTAAAGCTCGGTAGACCGCCAGCAATGGTTGCATTGGCATCGCCAGTCATATCGCGTAATACATCCACGACTGAACGTGTATCGAGGTCCAAGCCAATTACGATTAAGGTGACGGTGACGATCGCAGCTAGCGATGCTGGAATAGCAGAGGTTAGCTTGGGTAAAAAGTGAATGATCGCCATAGTTAGTGCAATCAAGCCAAGCATCAGTGCCATTTGATCAGACGGGAGCCAGTGCAAGCTGCCATCAGCGGCAGTGAATTGGAATTGCTTCATTTGCGCGAGGAAGATCACGATGGCTAAGCCATTTACAAAACCCAACATGACGGGGTGTGGCACTAAGCGAATGAACTTGCCGAGATGGAATACGCCGGCGAGTATTTGAATCACGCCCGTTAGTACGACAGCTGCAAATAGATACTGCACGCCGTGAGTGGCAACTAAGGCCACCATGACCACTGCCATTGCGCCAGTTGCACCTGAGATCATGCCGGGGCGACCGCCGATTAATGCAGTGATCAAACCCATCATAAAGGCGCCATACAGACCAACGAGTGGTTCAACACCAGCAACAAAGGCAAAAGCAACAGCTTCAGGGACAAGTGCTAAAGCAACAGTCAGGCCTGATAAGACATCATTTTTAACGCATTGCTTGCCAGGGCAGGTGAGATTGAACATGCGGCTCTCTTATATCGATTTCGCTTGAAAGCCGCGCATTATACAGAGGGTGAGAAATTATTTCGGAAGGGACGGTTGAGGAAAAAGGCGATCAAAGGATCGCCTAAAGTATTCTTCAGTTACAACCTTCGTCTTCCATCACGTAGCCAGTTGATGAGGACTTTGACGGATAGGCAGTGTTTACGAACATAAGATGTTCTATTCGATCGAAGTTATTCATGGCTTGTTCGACATGCGCAAGCTTCATCCCATCGTAGATATAAACAATGTTGTGTTTTCTCTCGAATTCGAGGGTGGCTTTGTCAGGATTGTTCAACTTTGAGTTTTTCCAGTCGTACAGGGCTTGATTGGATAGATCCGCTTCGATGATCTCGGCGGCCGCAGGAGTCGTCAGGGTAATTGTTGAAGCGAGTAATGATGCAGCTAAAACTCGATAAAACATGTGCAATGCCTCTTTTTTGTGTGATGGTGGAATTCAAAAATAGGCAAAAAAAAGAACCTGCATGGACTTTTTGCCACATGTTCAATATTTCTGATATTTCGCTAAGCCATCAAAAAATAACGAATTTTCAGAAATTTTTAGGGAGACTGTAATCTGTAATTACAGTCGTTAAGGGTTCACTGCATTATTTATTGCTGAACTTAACTGACCAACTCTTTTAAATATTCTCGTTGTTGTCATTTGAGGATGTGATTTAGCCAAAAACACGTAAAAAAATCGGAAACGCTATTTTTGCTGAATAGGGGGTTACAGTTGGCTCTTACAGGAATTTAATTCCTAAAAAATGACCTTAGTGTTGTTTCTAAAGGTTAAGTTAAGGGAACAGGTTTCGCGCCAAGACGTTCTGCGATCTCTTCGATTTGTTGGCGTGGTGGATAGCTGTTGGGATTTGCTGCTAGATAGTCATTCCATTGCGCAAAGTCATCTGCAAGGTGAGGGTCGGTGTTATGGCAGCCGAGCACACGAATACGGTAGTCACCGATGCGCCAAGGGCCATCGCCTTGTAGTTCACCTTTGATCAAATGTGCAGCTTTACCAGGTGAGGATTGATGCCAAAAGAGATCGAGATAGAGTAAGCCGTGTGGATGTGTGAAGCAGGCGGCTGCAATATGCTCCTTACCATCAGGATCACGAATGACCAAAGGTGAGGTCATGTGATCAATGATCGCCATGTTATTTGGTTAGGGCATCAAAGCGTTGTTTGAAGGCCAAATCACGGGCTTGTTCAGCGGCTTCTTTTGAACCGTAAGCACCCGATTCATTCCATGCTTGGGTTTTGTGATTAAACACAGAGAACTTGTATTGCTTACCCATTTTAAAGACGCTGCTGACTTCTTTGCCGGCTTGCGCCATCGCTTCGATTTTATTTTTACCACCAGGTACGGCGCCGTGATCAAAGCCCATAGTTGATTGGCTGCTGACGGGGGCGCAGTCTCCAAGTTTTAAGTTGTGGTCTCGAATCTCGCCTTGCTCGGAGAGTTCGACTTGTTCGATATGCGGAAAGCGTGAGGCGATGTAACCAGCCATCAATCGACCTAATTTAAAGTCTTCGTTTTCCAGCGCAGTGAGGAGCTTGTCTGCAGCGATCTGGCCGCGAAGGTATTGATCGGGTTGGTCGACCCACTCGCGATTAACTTGCCAACCGGCATTCATATCGTTATCCATTTTGTCGAAAAAGTCACCGGCCTGTTCGATAAATTCATCAGGCACATTGAGTTCGATAAGTTGGTCGGCGAGGGTGACGGATAACTGCATGACACATCTCAAGCGGATAAAAGATGCGCATAGTGTAACGACATGCGTTTATTGATGTCGTGGTTAGCAGTAGGGATTTAACGTCCCTTTGCGTATCATGGACACATCAAAGTGTTTTTAAGGTGATTTCGGTGTTAATCACAATTCCTGATTTGCTCAATGAGCCGCAGATCCAAAAGTTGCGTGAAATTTTGGCGGAAGCTCAGTT
>CBFHYJ010000080.1:0-4582 GCA_965659945.1 Sedimenticolaceae bacterium
CAAGTGCCGGATGTTTGGGCGAGATTTTTATTGGGGTTGCTAACGATTGGATTGGCGGTCTATTCCTTTTTCAAAAAATCATTAGGTCAGACGGCGCAGCCAAATCATCGAGAAGGATTGGGTTTGCTGATCGGTGGTGTGGGTTTATTTTTGATTGGATTCCTGAATGGCTCATTGACCTCAGGGACCGGTTTGTTTGTCACCTTATGGTTGGTTCGCTGGTTTGGTGCAGACTATAAACAAGCTGTGGCGTACACCTTGGTATTGGTAGGTCTGTTTTGGAATGGCACTGGCGCACTTACTCTGGGCATGTTGGGGGATATCCGTTGGGATTGGTTGCCTGCTTTGCTGCTCGGCTCGGTTATGGGGGGCTACTTGGGCGCGCATTGGGCGATTGCCGCAGGTAATCGCGGCATCAAGATGGCGTTTGAGGTGGTGACCTTGTTGGTAGGCATCAAACTTTTATTTGATGCCTATGCGATGGCATTTTAAATACGCTTTGGCATTTCCAAAGTGCGACGATTATTTTCAATCGTGGCTTTAATCTTTGGCTCAAGTTGTTCGCGTGTTATCTCACCCATGTGGCGAAGAACGATCTTGCCGTCAGGTTCAGCGATCACTGTGAATGGAAGTGCTTGATAACGATTGCCTAAGTCGAGAGATAGGGTGGTGGCAGTGATGTCGCCGACCAACGAGGGGTAGTTAAGCCCATAGGTCTCACCAAATTCTTTGACGGCTTCGTCGTCGTCAATCGCGATGCCAACAAACTTTACGTTTTCTTTTTCGTATTTCTCTTGAAGCTCGACAAACAGGGGCATTTCTTTGCGACACGGCGGACACCAGGTGGCCCAGAAATTAAGCACAATGATGTTATCAGCCCATTCTTTGCTATGACGAATCTCTCCCGCTGTGTCGACATAGTTGAATGGTGGTAGGTGGCTGAGTTCTCGCTTGGGTGCAGGTAGTTTGCTTGCGATTTCTTGTTCTTTAACGCGATCCAGATATTTGAGGCCGGCTCCAACGCCAGCGCCAATCAATAAGCCGGATACTGCAATGGCTATAAATTGACGTGGTTTCATTAATTTACCTGAGAGATTCTCTTCACTAATTGTTCTGCGGTTAGGTTGCCGATGAGTCGTAGATCACGACGCTCTTCACCTTTGCTATTCCAGAAGTATAAAGCAGGTGGCGCCGGCATATTGAGATGTTCGGTTAGCGCTTTGTCGTTGTCATCCATGCGAGTGATGTCAGCCTGAAGTAATACAAAGTTGCCAAGCGCAGCTTTTACCTTTGGGTCAGGGAAGATTTCTTGCTCCATGGTCTTACAGTAAGTACACCAGTCAGCATAAAAATCGAGCATCACTGATTTACCTTCAGCGCTGGCTTGTGTAACAGCCTGGTTAAGCTCATCGATGGTTTTAACGCGTGTGAACGCAGCATGTTCTCCCACTGCACCACCATGAACGCTGATGACGCCTTTAAGTGGTTGCATGGTGTCTTTGCTACCTGCGGCAACACCGATCACAAATGCGGCACCATAAAGCAGGATGAATAAACCGAGTCCCTTGAAGAGTTTTGCCCAGCCAGTGGTGTCGTCACTTTGCGCTTTGAGTGCGCCCATGTAAATCGCGGTGACGATCAATAACGCGCCCCACATCAGCATGATCACTTCTGTTGCGATATAGGTTGGGCTGAGGCGCTCAAGGAAGCTAACCGCTAGTGCCAACATGATCACACCGCCGGTGGCTTTCACTGTATCCATCCAAGTGCCTGCGCGTGGCAGCAATGCGCCACCGCCTGAACCCATCAGGAGCAGTGGTAAGCCCATTCCTGTACCGAAGACCCAAAGGTAGATAAAGCCTAAGGTCCAGTCTTGTGATTGCGCTGCAAAGGCAAGCACAGCCAAAAGGACAGGGCCGCCACAAGGACCAACGATCAATGCTGACAGCACGCCCATTAAGACAACGCCGATGAGGCTGCCACCTTTTTGATTGTTACTTAGATCATTAAGGCGAGATTGAATCGCGGACGGCATTTGGATTTGATAGAAGCCAAACATCGAGAATGCTAAGCCAACGAATAAGATCGCAGATGGTATGAGAACCCAAGGCGTCTGCAAGCTACTTTGAATGCCCAGCTCTTTACCTACGACGGCCATCACAGCACCGAGAACACCAAAGGTAATCGCAATGCCTTGGGTATACGCCAGCGATAAGTTAAACGAACGCAGCGGGGTGATCTTTTCGCCCTGACCCATGATTAACGATGTCAGGATAGGGATCATTGGGTACATGCACGCGGTGAACGCAACCAACACACCAAAACCAAGACTTAACGCGAGCGCAAACAGTGGTGATGCGGACTGCAGATCGGTAAGAAGTTGGTCTTGCTCGTTAACTACAACATCTGCTGCGGGCTCAGCCGAAGGGGTAACTGCTGCTTGTGCTTTTGTTCCTGCAGAAGCAGGGAGTGCAACCTTAAAAGTTTTACTTTGCGGTGGGTAACAGATGCCACGGTCAGCACAACCTTGATAGCCTAACTTAACCGTCACCTCTGTGGCTTTGGTGTTGGTGCGAATCAGTGGAATCTCAAGATTGATTGCATTGTGATACACCGGCACATCACCGATGGTGCCATCCGGTTTAATGGAATCTTTTTTGATGTCAGGTGTTGGCCAGCTGTATTGGCCTAGTGCAACGCCATCACCTTCGATGTTGACCCGAACTTTGTCTTGATAGAGGTAAGTACCTTCAGCAATGGTCCAATTCACATTCAGCCAGTCGCCTGATGGGCTATCAGTACGCACAACAAAGGCTTGCTCAGGATCGAGGATGTCATCCTCCATCGCATCAAGACCTAGTGAGCTACCGAGTGCACTTAATTCAGCGAGGGGATCAAAACCCGAACCACCAACAGGTGCGGCTTGTGTTGCACTGGCTTTGATAGCACGAGGTTTGTCAGCTGATGGTGAGACAGCAACTAATAATGAACGTGTTTGTGGTGGATAACAGATGCCTTTATCAGCACAACCTTGTGAGCGAGTCTTTAAGTTAAAGCTATCGAGGTTGGCGGGAAAGCTTTCGATGGGTAGATCGATACTCACTTTGTTCCGATAGATCTCTACATTGCCAAAGATTGGGTCATCTTTAGTGATAGATGTAGGCAGAGATTCATTGCCAAGCGTTACGCCAGCATCATCAGATCCGAACTTGAATTTAGATTGGTAAAGGTAATAGCCGTCAGCAATCTCCCAGGTCACACGCACTGTTTCTGGTGAGATCGCCACAGCCGTCACGGCAAAGGCTTGATCCGGCGTGAGGAAGTCTTCTTCAGCAATCGCAATCTGAGTAAGTGCGAAGAAGGCAAAGATGCTCGTTAACAGTCTTTTGTACATGTTGAGATCCAATCTAAGTAGGCCGGTAGTCCTTCTGCCGCATCAATGGCGAGAATCTCCGGCACCTCGTAAGGGTGTTGTTCTTCAATCCACGACTGTAACGCTGGATAAAGCGCCTGTGTGGTTTTAATCAGCAATTGTACTTCGTTCGCTGACTCAATCGTTGATTTCCAACAATAAAATGAACGTATACCCGGTATGACATTGACGCACGCAGCCAGTTCACTCGCCACAAGGTCTCTTGCGAACTTCTCGACATCATCGGTGTCTCTCAAGGTAGTTAAAACGATTAACGGTTTTTCTGACATGATGGGCTTAGGGTTATTGTGATGGCTGTTGCGTTTAGATTAGCAAGCTAACGATCTGAGGTGTGGTTTTGAATCCTTTAGCTATTTTGTTGTTTTTATTTGTTTTTGCCCCGCTCGCCGAAC
This sequence comes from Sedimenticolaceae bacterium, assembly GCA_965659945.1. Lineage (GTDB taxonomy): Bacteria > Pseudomonadota > Gammaproteobacteria > Chromatiales > Chromatiaceae > VMDJ01. Next base: position 3,826 of record CBFHYJ010000080.1, read on the forward strand.
TGTATGTGCTGATAGAGGTGGGCAGCGAGATTGGCGCGTTGCCAACGATTCTGTTGTCGATATTTACGGCGATTTTGGGAGCAAGCTTGGTCCGTCTGCAGGGATTCTCTGTATTGATGCGGGCTCGCGGCATGATGGCGCGCGGTGAGGCGCCAGCCATCGAGATGATGGAAGGTATTGCTCTTGCCATTACCGGTTTTGCGTTGCTGTTGCCCGGGTTCATTACCGATGCGATCGGCTTTTTGCTGCTGATTACGCCGATTCGGCGCGCGCTGATTATCAAAGGTCTGTTGCGCGGTGGTGTTATGCGACCGGCCTCAGCTGCGCAATCGCACACACATCAGCATATTGAAATTGAGGGTGAATTCCGTCGCGAAGACCGCCCTAATGATCGTTTCTAAGGGGGAGACATGAGCGATTCATTCATTGCCTATCAGGTAACAAAAACCGATGAAGGACAGAGCTTGGCAAAGACGAATTTGACCGATGCCGATTTGATGGATGGTGATGTAACCATCAATGTCGAGTGGTCAACGCTTAATTATAAAGACGGCCTTGCGCTAACCGGTGCTTCGCCGGTGATTCGACAGTTCCCGTTGATTCCGGGAATTGATTTTTCGGGCACTGTGGAGAGCTCAGGTCATGCCAATTTCTCATCAGGTGATCAGGTGGTGCTGAACGGCTTTGGTGTGGGTGAGGCACACAATGGCGGCTATGCCGGTCGTGCCCGCGTTTCAGGTGATTGGCTGGTAAAGCT
>CBFHYJ010000081.1:0-4576 GCA_965659945.1 Sedimenticolaceae bacterium
CTTAGCTTTAAAATTTACATTCGCGGCCCGGGTTATCCGTGCAGCAAAATCTGTGCTCTTTGACTCGGTAGCGGGCTCCCCCCAGCAGCCCGAGCCAGAGCTTGGACTTCTACCAATGGCGACGAATATTAGAGTTTTTTGCAATACTCACATACTCCACCAACGGGAGATATCGCTTACAAATTACTATCCCTAAAGAGATATCTTTGCAGCCTCAAAGCCATTCGTATTCTTCTAACTAATTGATATAAAAAGATATTGTCTTTTTTATCAGTATGTTAGACCATACGAATAAACCAATAGTGGGTGGGGATACTAGTGACACATCTCTGCATCGTCAACACGTACTATTGGAAATGCTAATAGCACCCCGGATCACAAAATGAGCTTACAAAATCCCTTTTCTCTTGATAATTCAGATGCCTACGTGCGATGGCGTGAGCAAAAGCTGAAGAATGCTCAATTGGCGCCTGAGGTGACCCTAAATCCTTTATTCCTCAAGGGGGCGCAGGTAGAAACGTTAAAAAAGAACTGTCGTGAACAAAATTTTTCACTTTTTCGTTTCGACCTCACCCCTGAAGATGCCGAATCCGCGATTCATCAGCTTGGACTGGCGTTAGGACTCAACGACATAGATAGCAACCTCTGTGCAGAAGATTCAGGCATTACCGAAATCCGCGTTAAAGAAACCTCAACCGATAACGTCTACATCCCTTACACCAACCGTCCCCTCGGTTGGCATACCGATGGCTACTACAACATGCCAAATCAACAAATACATGGTTGGTTACTTTATTGCGGCCACCCAGCAATGGCAGGCGGCATTAACGGACTGATTGATCACGAGCTTCTTTATATTAAGTTGCGTGACCAAAACCCCGAGTGGATCGCGGCATTAATGGCCAGCGATGCCTTTACCATCCCTGGCAATGTTGAAGGGGGCAAAGTCATACGCGGCGATTCCGTGGGTCCTGTTTTCAGTATCAACTCCGACGGACACTCTCTGCATATGCGTTACTCGGCCCGTCAACGAAATGTGCAGTGGAAAGATGATGCAAACACACAAGCTGCAGCATCTGCCATCTTGGACTTGTTAAATAGCGACGATGACCACATCTTGCATTTAACCCTTGAGCAAGGCCAAGGCATTATCAGCAACAACGTGCTGCATAATCGCTCCAGCTTTACTGATTCTGATGATCCGTCACAACGACGTGTCATTTACCGAGCGCGCTACCATAATCGCATCGCTTGATTAAAACGATTTAACACAGAGGCCACTATGTTATTGCTTAGCCAAGTCATTATCGCTAACCAAGATTTACAAGACTTTGATGAGCTTAAAGTGATCATCAAAGAATTCGGGGCCCGTGGTGAAATGCATTTGCGTTTCGACGTGAAACCTCAATTCCCTGACACCCCAAACGATTGGGAAGATCAACTTGAAGCTGCCTTTAGCAGTCTTTATTAGGAACGCATCATGGTGGATTACTTCGACCCCGAAAAACTTGTCGACACGGCAGCAGCATCACTGCGTAAAGACCTAGGACAACAAGCTGAGCTTGAAGGCGAGCTTGTTGAGTTACAAAAACAACTGGAAAGCTTGCCAGAAGCCGCGCCAGAAGCTGACCGCGCAAAACTCCAGTTAGAGATTGCTCGCGTCCTACAAATCATTGAGCGCGGCGAAGAAGCTTGGCCAATAGCAATGACTGCATTTGGCATCTTTAGCCAAATCGGCGATTGGGAATCTGCCGCTGACGCCTGTGATGTTGCTTATCAAACTGGCCATGAAGATGCGCTTGTCGCGTTAGGCCATGGCATTTGGATTGGTGTGACCTTCCCGATTGATCCTGAGATCACCGTGCATTTGTTGAGTCACGTGATCGACGATACGCCAGATGATTCCGATGGCGCGGCTGTAGCAGCGGCAGCAGCATGCTTCTTAGCCGATGTGCGTGCTGAACCTGGCCCTGAGCAAGAACGCTTGAGCTTCTTTGCACAACAACTTCTCGGCAAAGTCGCTCGTCGCCATAGCAACATCGACTCTCAAGAACAGTTCCAATTTTGGATCGAAAAGCTTGAACTCAACGAACCGGATAAATTCTTTGTACGTTTACGTAACGTCGTGGATGTCTTGGTTCAAGAAAACTGGTGGATTGATCGCGATGCGATTCAAGCCAACTTGCCAGAATAAGGAATTCACATGTATTGGGAAGAAGACGACAATCGCAAAGAGTTTCAAGTCAACGATGACGTTGTGGACTTGGTTTTCTCGCTAAGCTGCAAAGAACTCCCCGTTGATCACGCGCACGCATTGAGCAAAGCATTGATTAATACCTTCCCAGAGTTTGCAGATGCCAACTCTGGCTGCGCTATTCACAGCATTCACTTGGCTGGCTCTCAAAATGGCTGGGAACGACCTGACCCATCGCTTGGTCAGAAACTTATTCTGTCAAAGCGTACAAAGCTCACTTTGCGTGTGCCTGCCGCTCTGGAAAAAAGCATTCAAGAAAAACTCGATGGCCTGACACTAAATATTGACGGTCACCCGCTGACCATCGGCAAAGCGAAGCGCAAGTTATTATCAAAGCAAAGCACCATCTTTGCTCGTCATATCGTGCTAGAGACCGGCGAAGATGAAGATGAAAACAAGTTCCTGATGCGCGTTATCTCGCACATGAAGAATCTTGATGTCCGTGTAAAAAAGGCACTCTGCGGCACAATCCAGCATATCCACACTCCCAATGGAGATATTGCGACGCGCAGCATCATGTTAGATGGTCTCAGGCCTGAACAATCAGTCCGCGTGCAGCAAACCGGCATTGGTGAGCATATGCACCTCGGCTGCGGCATTTTCATCCCTCATAAAGGTATTGAGGCGGTGAAGAAATCCGAAGATGATTAAATCAGAATAGTCCAATATACTTGGATAGTTGCTTCTCAACGAAGCATAAGAATTTTCTAAAGAAAGCAGTACTGACTTGCAGCGATAAGCCGCACAGCGCTGATTTCAACGATAAAACCCTGTAGTAAGGAGTAAGACAATGTCACTAGAAGTGAATGGCAAGACTATTGAAGTCGATGATCACGGCAACTTGGTTAACACCGCTGACTGGTCAGAAGAAGTTGCACACGCTTTAGCAGCAGCTGACGACACCATGGGTGAGCTCACTCAAGAGCACATGGACGTTATCAACTACCTTCGTGCGCAATTCTTTGATGAAAACGAGCAGCCAATGGAGCGCGTAATCAACAAAGGCATGTCAAAGATTTGGGGCAAGAAGTTAAGCAGCAAAGACCTGTATCAATTGTTCCCAGGCGCACCTTCTAAGCAAGGTAATCGCATTGCAGGCTTGCCATACGTTGCACGTAAAGGCGGCTACTAATCAATCACCTGATTGATGTTAAAAAGCCCCGCAGTGCGGGGCTTTTTTGTCTCCGCTTCACTACCCTTAACATCGTTAGGAACTAAAGATGTCACTCGACCACATCAAAGAATTCTTGCAAAAGATGCAAGCGGATCAGGATCTGAAAAATGAAGTGCTTTCCGCTTCGACCGCAGATGATGTTGCACGCATTGCTATGCGCTTAGGTTATGAGTTCTCGGGTGATGAGTTGCTAAGATTTTCCGGGCAAAAAGTTGGCAAAGTCACGGTTAGAAAAAATGATATTCCTGGTGAGTACAACTAACTCTTAACTGACTCAGGCTAAGCACGCGTCACCAAAAACGCCTACCACACTGAATGTTGTTTTCAGAAATGACCACGCATTGAGTATCTCCGAAATTAAACGTCCGTATTTCTCGCCATTGTTTTTTTAAGTAACGATTTAATCGCTCAGGGGGCGGTTGCTCAAAACGATTGTAGGGCACGTCGTAACGAGGCGACATGTCTACATAAGGCGCTGGCATGTAAGATGGCAGAGGCTGCACTGGCTGCTGCGGTTGCGCACACAAACTCGACACCAACAACGCAATAAAAGCCAAAAATAAGTACTGCATATCAAACGCGTTTAAATGTCAGCCCACATCCGCAATAAATTCGAATAACTGCGATCAACTGACTTAGCATGATCACTCTCTGGCTCGGTCTTTAAAAGATGTTCACGCGCGGCATCCAATTCAAAAAGAAGCTCACGCTGGGATGCATCACGCACAAAACTCTGCACCCAGGTTAATGCTACCAAGCGCTCACCTTTGGTGACTTCAGCCACGTGATGCAAACTGCCTGATGGATAAACCACTGCACTGCCTGCAGCAAGTTTGGTTTTCTGGTCACCAAACGGCGTGCGCACAACTAATTCACCACCTTCGTATTCTGAAGGATCGTTCAAAAAAATCGTCATAGAGACATCGGTGCGAAACTTACCGCCCCCCATAATCGGATCATCCACATGATCACCATAGGTCATGCCTGGCTGGTAACGCGCAAAGATAAAGTCCGCCATGCGGTTAGGTAGCGCTGCACTTCGGAAACGCGCATTTTGAGCCACGCTTGCCATCACAATTCGATTCAAGCGCTCCGTAAGTTCCGGCGTTGGCTGGATCTCTTCGTTATTTTTAACCCGGCGCGCAGCC
>CBFHYJ010000082.1:0-4185 GCA_965659945.1 Sedimenticolaceae bacterium
TGCTACTAGATTTACTTATCTATTTTCAGCATCGAATTTTCCACTCAGTTCCAATTCTATGGCAGCTACATAAAGTTCATCATGCCGATTTAGATTTTGATGTCACAACAGGGGCAAGATTTCATACGCTAGAAATCCTAATATCAATGCTGATAAAGATGGCGGCTATTTACGTCCTCGGTGTGCCGGCTGTAGCTGTATTAGCTTTTGAAACCCTGCTAAATGCATCGTCTATGTTTAACCATGGAAATATACGCATCCCCAATCACATAGACAAAATGGTGCGGTACGTTTTTGTTACGCCAGACATGCATCGCATCCATCACTCAAGAATCCAGAAAGAAGCCAATTCAAACTACGGTTTTAGCATCTCAACATGGGATAGATTGTTTAAAACCTATACTTCAAAACCCAACAAGGGACATGTGGGAATGGATATTGGTATCTCAGAGAATCAAAGTCACCATCAAACAAATCGATTGGATGGCATGATGCTGATGCCTTTTCGTAAAAGCAGCCAGCAATAAGGCTGCTCATTAAGCAGTTTTACGGCTTGTAAGCGGCATCCTTTTTCCAACCGATAATACCCGTTTGAAGAACAACCACGTTGGTTCTGCCGGCAACTCGAAGAGCAAATGTTGCCTGCGATGACAATGAGCCAGTATTACAGAACAAAATCACCTTGCCTGTTTCAGGGATTTCATCAATCCGCTCCAGCACTTCACGCCACTCAATATTTATGGCACCAGGAATAGTTTCTTTTGCGTACTGTTCTGCATCGCGAGTGTCAACGAACAAAGCAGTCTCAAAAACAGACATGTCAATCTGCTGCGGAACCATAATGCCTGACTCATATGGCTGAAACGACATGTACTCATTCATTTGCTCGACGATGTTTTCATCTGCCAGAAGCGGATTGCTTGAGAGTGCAAGAAAAGCGACGAGTATGAGAGATTTCAAACTGCGGTTATTCATCGAGGGTAATCCTTCGTAAAAAGCCTGACTGTGTGAAACTAATCATGACATGTAAATCACCCTGCATCCAAGGGCTTTCTAGCATTACCTTTTCTCAGCCAATGCCCTCAACGCATCGAAGATATTGTCGATTGGCTGCTTAGGCTGCTGATTCTGCTGAGTCAGATACCCCAGTATGCCGCCCGTAATTTCTGGCTGCTGCTGTGGCTGCACCTTTGGCTTATCACCGTCTGGCAAGCCGTACCCTGCCTCTTCAAGAACGCGGTTGTACCACTCGTCATCTTTGGCTACTGCGCCAAGAAACTCTTGTCCGATTGTTTTGATTGGCTTGGTCATGATTAATCCTCCATACATTTGAGCATCGCCTTCATCTGCTCGTTAAGTTGTCTGCTTAATTCGCGCTGCTTTGGTCTTAAGCCGCCTTTATATGCGTTCATGGCTGACTTACGCTTACCTTCTTCGGTCTTTGCGCCGGTGGACTTTAGCCACGGCTTCCACTGATGAATCATCTCTGACCGCATCGCACGGTGTTTCGCTGTTCTGACATAGCTCATGCTGCACTCCTGCTGATAGTTCGTTTGGCGCAATAATTTTTTCATCGCGCGAGTGATTGTTGACCTGCTGATTAGTCGCAAGATTCGCCTGCTTAGCAATTACAACTGGTGGATTCTTCAATTTACCGAGGGTTTCAATCGTATGACGCATCTGATTCTGCGCCTTCAAGCTCAACTTCAAGAACGCTTCGGTGTGGCACAACATGTCAAAGCGAAAGGCTTTACCCATCATCGAGTGCGACAGAATCTCAAGACACTTTGCTGATGCGACCAGCATCGTTTCCATCTGCCGTAAGTCACCGTTGTGAACCTGCTTAGCCATCTCCGTGATGCTCTTAGTCAACGATGGGTAGTCGACATACTCACCAAAGCCTCGGTCTTGGCTAATCTGCCGTAAAAGATAGAACGCTGAATCTTCTGATGAAGTGATGTGGCGTGTCTGCGCTTCACCCAACATGTCATCCAGACACTTGCCTTCATCTTCGTAAGCCGTAGGGACAGGCGGTCGCTTAACAGGCTTGTGCTGTGTTACCTTCTTTTGAGATGCGGTTCTTTTTGAAGGTTTTTCCTCGTGCATTTCACTGCTACCTGCTAATTCCGCTAATTCGGCTAATTGCGCATTTTTTGACACCTAAACCGCCCCAAGAAGCATTGGATTTATGCGGATTCTCGTTCTGCCATTTTCTTTAGGAAGGCTTACTCGATTACGCGTCTTAAGTATTTCAAGTGCAGCGTTAAATACTTTTGCTTTACGCATTCTTGAAGGCGCAACACGCATAAAGGTGCTTTTGTCGATATAACCACTTCTCCTCACCTCATCATTACTAAGAAGTGACTCTTCAAGGTCAATTGCATCCTGCTGCTCTGGGGTTGGCTGTGATTTAACGTATCTAAGCTGTTCATTCGCATACCAGTCAACCAAGGCAGAGGCTGACATGAAAATTTCGTCTTCTATTGGGCTTTCAAGACGTTCTGCATGCATGCAATGAAGCACGCCTGCGAGCCGTACAGCGTGTTCACCCATACGGTTAGCAAACCCCTGCATGTCACTATGCGACAAATCACCTTCTGTTCTTCGTTGCTCTACACCGTTGTGATATTCAATATAAGCGTCAATTGCAGCATCACTAAAAGTAAGCAACCCCCAGTTACAGCCACCATCTTCATGTACGCTTGGCGGTCTGGCAAACATGCGTTCAACAGCCTTATTAACGTTGATAATTGCATCGGTCGCACTGTAATCATCATCCTTTGAAATTGTCCGCATAGTCTTTTGTGCTGACTCACAATTAGCCAATAAAAAGCGATTACCAAGACCAATGTCATGCCAGTTAGTTAGCCTGCTCATGGCTTCGCTCAGCGTCTTTGGCTGAATCATAATATTGGCACTGACGACTGCATTTTCAGCGGTATTTTCGCCCCTACCTATTGTTGAATTTGATACTGGCTCTGCGCTCCAAAGCGAGTTTAGTACCGCTAGGAATCCCATTGCGTTTTCGCCTTTTACTGCATGTGACCCAAAAATCTTTCCACCCTCTGCTGTATCTATAATCGCTGATGGGTGGCGTTCACATAAGTTGTTAACGAGCTTCTCGGTCGTAATTGCCTCTACCTTGTAGAAAGGAACTCGCGGCATTCTTGGCTCTTTATCACAGTGAGCTGCATAGTCCATAGCAATCTTTTCTGAGCTTTCTTGTCCTTCTTTAGGCTTTGCGTTGGACTTCATCGCATTATTTAATTGCTCTTTGCGTGCTTTCCATATGTCGTATTCGGCATCGAATTCCTTCTTTAGCTTTTTATACTGCAACTGGACTTCATGCTGTTTATCCGCCAACGCCTTGCCAAGAATCCTGCTTGTTTCACTTTTTCCCACGCCTGAATGGGCGACAGTCATAAAGAACAATGCTAGTGGTGTTTCTCTAGGGTTACTCGGGTTTGCCTTTACCTTGTAATGCTCTTGTGCAGCAGCAGCCATTTGGCTGAGTAATGTCGCCGCACATAGCGCAGGGTGCGTTTTGATAATACGTGAAGCATCCTCAATCGCTTGCGCAATCATTGGCGGCAACTTATTTGTCGGGTATGGCTGCTCTTCAACTAGCTCAGGCACTATATCCATAGGCTCACTTGAATTAGCGGAATTAGCAGAATTAGCAATTCGCAAGGCTTCTACTTCTTCACGTATGGAAACACCTGACAAATGATAATCATTGGGATCTTTCTCACCATTACTACCGCGCTGCAGTGTTACATGCTCGATACCCGTCATGCCGCGTCCTCCAGTATTGTTATATTTTTTTCTGGTGAAAAAACCTCTAATAGTGTTTCAGCAAGGGGCTTCATGTTGTGCGCTCCACATGCAGCAAACACAACCGACTCCATTGACCAATGCATAACATGGGTACTCACTGAATCCGCCCAACCCTCAACTACAATCCAGTCAAGATGTGTATTTGATGTATCACCAATTACAAAACCACAGTTTTTCACTGAGCCGAATGTTTGCTTTTCGCCATTACCGTTAATTGCCTGAATAGCAACAACTTCGCCTTTTCTAAAATCTGTGATTGGCACAAGAATGCAATCAGATGACTGCCCAACAACTCGCCCCCAGACGTTTTTATGGCGTGCAGCACCAGCCTCAAACAAAATATCTTTC
>CBFHYJ010000083.1:0-3827 GCA_965659945.1 Sedimenticolaceae bacterium
TTAGATAGAGATAAGGTGGTTCAAGAGTTAACTCACATGGGGTATCCAGAAACTGGATCAGTGGAAGGTTTAAAAGCGGCAGCAACAAAAGCAAAGAGCTATGTTAGTTGTGCAATTGGCAAAATTTCATAGGCGATTATTTAAAAATGGCGCGACCAGGTGGAAAGCTTGTTGCTTACAGGTGGAGTGGTGAAAGTGTTCTTACAGCTGAAAATTTTGAGTCAGTGTCCAGATGTTGATAAATCGTTATTTAGAATTGAGATAGCTCGCGGGTAAATCAACTATTCGTGTAAACACGAATAGCCAGTTTCAAATATAGGTAATAGGTATAACAAAAAGAGCGAAGATCTGATTTAACCCTAATGTTATATAGTTTCTCGCAAGGCAGATTGGCACTAACACAGTGATGCAAGAGAAGGATTACAGCCATGTTGTACCGCGTGTTAAATCGGTAGCACTTGCTGGGTAACTCACTTACTATCACTAAGACGCTTAAAGTTATGCAAAGTAAAAACTTTACAAAACTTTACAAAACTTTACAAGCAATTGAACCAAGGCCTTTCTTTTGTTTTCAATAGGTTAGCGCATATGTCTGCGCTTTTTTATTGCCTGTATTTCACAATATACACCCTAGACTTAACTTGGAAACAGAGCTTTTGCGAAGCGAAACCCGCTAAAAGTGGTTATTATTCCAGCTGGTTTTTTTAACGCTACAACAGTTGTTTTCTTATGTTGATGTCAATCCGTGAAAAGGCTCAAGGCTGGATAGCCTGGGTCATTGTCATTCTGATTAGTATTCCTTTTGCACTCTTTGGTATTCAAGAATATTTAGGCACAGATTCCGATCCAGTCGTCGCCGAAGTTGCTGGTGTGGATATCAAACGAAGCCAGTTAGATGAGCAACTGCGCGAATTACGACAAAACATGCGAGACCGTTTGGGTTCGGCCTACCGCGCGGAAATGTTCGAGGGGCCTTTGGTTGAGCGTCAGACATTGGGACGTATGTTGACTCAGGCGGTGGTTGAAGAGGCTGCAAGTGATTGGAACCTTCGTGCAAGCGATCAGCAGGTGGTCAATTACATTCATCAGATTCCCGGTCTACAAACTGACGGCCGTTTTGATCAGGCTTTATATGAAAGTGCAGTTCGTAGTCGTGGTATGTCGAGCGCTGGTTTTGAAGAACTCGTTCGTCAAGAGATTGTGCTGCAACAGTTTCAAGCCGGCATTATTGATTCTGCATGGGAGACGCAGTCGACCTTACGTGAACGTGTTCGTTTAAACGAACAGGTACGTGATGTTGATGTGGTCGTTTTTAAAGCGGCTGACTTTAAAGATCCTACAAAGCTTACTCAGCAGCAAATTACTGATTTTTATGAGAATAACAAATCAAACTACGTTATTCCTGAGCGTTTACAGCTGTCATATGTACGCTTAAGCCCTGATGCCTTAACGGCAACGGTTAATGTAAGTGACGATGATCTTCGTGACTTTTATGAGCAGAATCGTGACGAGTTTGTTACGCCTGAAGAGCGCAAGATGCGCCATATTTTGTTGACTGCTAATCCTGAAAATGAAGCTCAGCAGTTAGCGGCAGCTGAGAAGTTGGTATCAGAATTAAACGCAGGTGTTGATTTCGCTGCCCTAGCGAAAAAACATTCTGAAGATCCGGGTTCCGCTGATTTGGGTGGTGACCTTGGTTGGGTGTCACGCGGTGTGATGGTGCCTGAATTTGAAGATGCTGGTTTTGCATTGAATAAAAACGTCATCAGTGAGCCAGTGAAATCTCAATTTGGCTACCACGTGATTCAAGTGACGGATATTCGTGGCGGTAATGCGGATTTTAATTCGCAGAAAGAAAAGGTCGCTAAAGCCTATCGTCAACGAGAAGCGGATGACTTGTTCTATAACCAGTACGAGCGACTAGCTGACCTTGCGTATGAAACGCCTGATAGCTTATTGCCTGCCGCAGAGGCTTTGAGTCTTAAGATTCAGCAAACTGAATGGGTTTCTCGTGAGGGCAAGTTGCCAGCAGAAATCAATCAGGCAAAGGTGCTGAACGCTGCTTTTTCAGAAGACGTCTTGCAGCGTGGTAATAACAGTGAAGTCATTGAGTTAGGTCCTACTGATGCGGTGGTGATTCGTGTCGCTAATCATGAACCTGAATCAATTCAGCCTCTAGATGCTGTTGCTGAAAAAGTGAAAGCTCAAGCAGCTACCGAAATGGCTTCGCAGCTGGCCAATGAAGCAGGTGAGGCCTTTATTAACGATGCTCAAAACGACATCGCAGGCTCAGCTAAAACGGCGAATAAATCACTCAAGGGTCTCTCGTTAACACGTCGAGATGCTAATTTGCCGGTAGAGGTCGTGGATGCGGCTTTCGCTATGACAACATCAATAACGGATGTGGTTTCTGCTGAAGGTGACTTCTATGTCATCGCATTAAAAAAAGCAACTGATGGCAATGTTGATGCAATAAAAGCCGATGAGCTCAAAGTCCTAGCTGAAGCGCTCGAGCGCCAAGCATCTGATGCGCAATTCACCGCGATAACAGAGGCATTACGTGATCGCTCAGGCGCACAGATCACATTGGCTAACTAATCTGGCGGATGCATGTTTTAGATTTTGCAGCTTTGAAGGAGCTAATGGGCGGTAGCGAAGACGTAGCTAAGCAACTTTTGGCTTCATATTGGCCAGATGCACAACGATTACATGCCTCAATTCAGCAATATGTAGAGTCAAAAGATATTGATGGGCTAAAAAAAGATGTGCACACCCTAAAGGGCTCTTCTCAGATGATAAAAGCAGAGCGATTTGGACAGGCTTGTTATGTCCTTGAGTTAGCTGCTAATCAAGAAGGCCAAATTGAAGATGCGTTGAAGAATTTTAATGCTGAATATGATCGGTTACAGCTACTAATACTGCAGAAGATATAGTGGTAGACAAAAAGAACCCCGCTCAGGCGGGGTTCTTTTTGCTTTTTCGATTAGGCCATGCCGACGATGTGATAACCCGAGTCAACGTACATCACATCACCTGTAATACCTGAAGCAAGATCAGAGCATAAGAAGGCGGTCGCATTACCGACTTCTTCAATGGTGACATTGCGACGCAGCGGTGTTTTTGCTTCAGCTTCAGCTAGCATGCCGCGGAAACCGGAAATCCCGGAGGCCGCTAAGGTACGGATAGGACCAGCGGAAACGGCATTCACACGAACACCTTCTGGCCCCATGCTGTCAGCTAGGTAGCGCACGTTAGCTTCGAGTGAGGCTTTAGCAATACCCATAACATTGTAGTTAGGTACAGTACGCACAGCGCCAAGGTAGCTCATGGTGACAATTGAACCATTGCGCCCCTGCATCATCGGGCGTCCAGCTTTCGCCAAAGCAGCAAGGCTGTATGAACTAATGTCGTGCGCGATTTGGAAGCCCTCACGTGTGACGGCATCAATATAAGTGCCTTCAAGTTGCTCTCGAGGTGCAAAGCCTACCGAGTGGATTAAACAGTCAAGACCGTCCCAGTGCTCGCCTAAGGCAGCGAATGCAGAGGTAATTTCATCATCGTTTGCCACATCCATAGGGATAACGATATCGGAGCCAAACTCTTCGGCAAAACCGCGCACACGCTTTTCTAATTTTTCGCCTTGATAGGTGAAAGCTAGTTCGGCGCCTTCACGGTGCATGGCTTGTGATACGCCGTAAGCGATTGATTTACTACTTGCGACACCAACAATTAGTGCCTTTTTGCCGGCCAAAAAACCCATTCGAATACCCTTATGTCTAGGAAGCTAATGTAAGGGGGATAAAAGCAGCTGACAATCAATTGGTTTG
>CBFHYJ010000084.1:0-3695 GCA_965659945.1 Sedimenticolaceae bacterium
AACTGACATTGACCGTCTGCATCTGCACCCGCCAAGTCCAGCATGTAACGAATTTCGTCTTCATGCGCACCGTCGAATACCGGAGTTGCCATTGGCACACCGCCACGCAGGTTGTTAGCCATTTCGAACAACTCTTCGTCGGTGAATGACTTCAGGTCTTCTTGCTTACCACTGTTGTTGTAAACCTTATCCAAGAAGTCACGCATATCTTTCGCTTTCGCTTGATCATCTAACATCTGACCAATGCGCTCACCGATACCCTTGGCTGCGAAACCTAAGTGAGTTTCGAGAACCTGACCGATGTTCATACGAGAAGGCACACCCAGTGGGTTCAATACGATTTGAACTGGACGACCATTTTCGTCGAATGGCATATCTTCTACAGGCACGATACGAGAGATAACACCCTTGTTACCGTGACGACCCGCCATCTTGTCACCTGGTTGGATACGACGCTTAACCGCAACGTAAACCTTAACCATCTTCAAGACGCCAGGTGCTAAGTCATCACCCGCAGTGAGCTTGCGCTTCTTCTCTTCGTAACGAGTACGGAAATCAGTACGCAGGTCTTCAACTTGCTTTGCGATCGCTTCGAGTTGTGATGCCGCTTCTTCGTTCTTCAAACGAATCTTCAGCCATTCATCACGCTTAGTTTCTTGAAGCTGGCCTTTGGTGACCTTAGAGCCATCAACCATCTGCTTGCCGACCAACATGGTTTCAACACGCGCAAAGGTGTCTTCTTCCATGATACGTAACTGATCATCAAAGTCCTTACGAACGCTTGCCAATTCAGCTTCTTCAATCTGCAACGCACGTGCATCTTTCTCAACACCATCACGGGTGAAGACACGCACGTCAATAACAGTACCTGCCGTCTTAGTTGAAACACGGGTCGAGGTATCCTTAACGTCAGACGCTTTCTCACCGAAGATTGCACGCAGCAATTTCTCTTCAGGAGTTAGCTGAGTTTCACCTTTAGGTGTCACCTTACCGACCAAGATGTCGCCTTCGTTAACTTCCGCGCCAACGTAAACGATGCCTGACTCATCAAGCTTCGCGAGAGCTGCTTCACCAACGTTTGGAATATCGCCAGTAATCTCTTCAGGTCCTAGCTTGGTATCACGCGCCATACACACGATTTCTTCAACGTGGATAGTGGTGAAACGATCTTCTTTAACCACTTCTTCAGACACTAAGATCGAGTCTTCGAAGTTGTAACCATTCCAAGGCATGAACGCGATACGCATGTTCTGACCCAATGCCAATTCACCCATGTCGGTTGAAGGGCCGTCAGCCATAACGTCGCCACGTGACACAGTGTTGCCAACATGAACCAATGGACGCTGGTTAATACAGGTATTCTGGTTAGAACGGGTGTACTTAGTCAGGTTGTAGATATCAACACCTGACTCGCCCGCTTTGGTCTCATCATCATGAACACGAACAACGATACGTGCTGCGTCAACTGACTCAATCACACCGCCACGCTTAGCAACAACAGTCACGCCTGAGTCGACAGCAACCGTACGCTCCATACCGGTACCAACCAGTGGCTTTTCAGCACGTAGTGTAGGAACCGCTTGACGTTGCATGTTTGCACCCATCAATGCACGGTTCGCGTCATCGTGCTCCAAGAATGGAATGATTGACGCCGCCACAGATACGATCTGCTTTGGAGAGACGTCCATATACTCAATTGCATCTGGCGTAGACAAGGTGAATTCGTTCTGGTGACGACATGAGATAAGGTCATCAACAAACTTACCTTTACCATCAAGGTTCGCGTTCGCCTGAGCGATCACGTAACGACCTTCTTCAATCGCTGACAAGTAATCAACTTGATCAGTTACCTTGCCGTTTTCAACTTTTACGTATGGGGTTTCCAAAAAGCCGTACTTATTAGTACGTGCGTAAACCGCCAATGAGTTGATCAAACCAATGTTTGGACCTTCAGGGGTTTCGATAGGACATACGCGACCGTAGTGCGTTGGGTGTACGTCACGAACCTCAAAGCCAGCACGCTCACGTGCCAAGCCGCCTGGGCCTAATGCAGAAACACGACGCTTGTGCGTGACTTCTGATAGTGGGTTGTTTTGGTCCATGAACTGTGAAAGCTGTGATGAACCAAAGAACTCTTTGATTGCAGCAGAAACAGGCTTCGCATTGATCATCTCTTGAGGCATCAAACCTTCAGCTTCCGCCAAAGTTAGACGCTCCTTAACAGCACGCTCAACACGCACAAGACCCACACGGAATTGATTTTCAGCCATCTCACCTACGCAACGTACGCGACGGTTACCTAAGTGGTCGATATCGTCGACAACACCCTTACCATCACGAATTGCAACCAAGGTCTTCATCACCTCAAGGATGTCAGACGCTTCGCCGTAGGTTTTAACTGCCGCAACTGACTCTTCGTCATCACGTGCAGAGAAGTACTTGTGGTCAAACAAGATGCCCGCGCCTTCAGCTTCTTCACGGCCAAGACGACGATTGAATTTCATACGACCCACTGCAGACAAGTCATAACGCTCGTCAGTAAAGAACAAGTTGTGGAACAAGTTCTGTGCAGCATCTTTTGTTGGTGGCTCACCAGGACGCATCATGCGGTATATCTCAACCATCGCTTCAAGCGCGTTAGAGGTTGGGTCAGTACGCAAGGTGTCAGAGATGTATGGGCCATGATCCAAGTCGTTAGTGAACAGAGTACGAATCTCTTTCACGCCCTTCTCGAACAAAGTGTTCATCAACTCTTCAGTGATCTCGTCGTTTGCATTAGCAATCAACTCACCGGTATCAGTATCGATAATGTTGTGCGCCAAGGTCTTACCAATGAGATATTCCTTGTCGACATCCAACTTATCAATGCCAGCCGCTTCCAAATCACGGATGTGCTTAGCCGTAATACGCTTACCTTCTTCAACAAGCACTTTACGACCAGACTTAATCGCAAATGCTGCAGTCTCACCACGCAAACGTGAAGGCACGAGTGCCAACTGCAAACCATCTTTTTGGAAGGTAAATGTGTCGTTTTCGAAGAAGACATCCAAGATCTCTTCTGTCTCGTAACCCAAAGCGCGCAACAAGATAGTTGCAGGCAGCTTACGGCGACGGTCGATACGAACGAAGACTTGGTCTTTAGGATCAAACTCGAAGTCCAACCAAGAACCACGGTAAGGAATCACGCGCGCTGAGAACAGCAACTTACCTGAAGAGTGCGTCTTACCTTTATCGTGATCGAAGAACACGCCAGGTGAACGGTGCAACTGAGAAACGATAACACGCTCAGTTCCGTTGATGATGAAGGTGCCGTTATCGGTCATGAGTGGCAATTCACCCATGTAGATCTCTTGGTCCTTCACTTCTTTAATTGACTTTGAGCCAGCTGGCGCATCTTTATCATAGATGACCAAGCGAACCATCACGCGCAAAGGCGCTGCAAAGGTTGCACCGCGCAACTGACACTCACGCTCATCGAAAGTTGGCTCGCCTAAGCGGTAGCTCACATACTCCAATGCCGCACTGCCAGAGTAACTGACAATTGGGAACACTGACTGGAACGCAGCATGCAGACCGTTATTAATACGATCAGCAATAGGCGTATCAGCCTGTAGGAATGCACGGTAAGACTCAATTTGAGTCGCCAGCAAGAACGGCACTTCTAGAATGCTCGAACGCTTGCCGAAGTCTTTACG
>CBFHYJ010000085.1:0-3628 GCA_965659945.1 Sedimenticolaceae bacterium
GAGTCTGATCGTGCGCTATTTCGTGCCCTGCTAAAGGTGAATGGTGTAGGCGGCAAGATGGCTCTTGGTATTCTCTCGGGAATGACAGCTGATGAATTTGCGATGACCGTCTCTGCCGGTGATGTAGCCGCAATGACGAAAATCCCGGGTGTGGGTAAGAAAACCGCAGAGCGATTGATTATCGAAATGCGAGATCGTATGGATAAACTCGGCTCAAGCTCTTCAATGCCACTGGTGGGTGGTAAGGCGCTCTCCGGCGGGGCAGCCAACCCATTGGATGATGCGATGAGCGCTTTGATAGCCCTCGGCTATAAAGCGGCTGATGTGCAGCGTATGACGAAGGGTCTGGATACAGAAGGTTTGAGTACTGAAGAGATCATTCGACAGGCGCTACAAAGCACCCGATAACCTCGCGTTGGAGCGTTAGTTCCGACATAATGCTGAGCATAATAAAAATTCTCTGAAACCCAGATTTCATGACCGAAAACGATCGTTTAATAGAAGCTAATGCTGGCGCCGAAGATGCGGCGATTGATCGTGCGATCCGTCCGAAAACACTTGATGAATATGTCGGTCAGCCTGCGGTTCGTGAGCAGATGGAGATCTTTATCCCTGCGGCGCGTGATCGTGGCGAAGCGTTGGATCATGTGCTGATTTTTGGTCCGCCGGGTTTGGGTAAAACCACCTTGTCGCACATCATCGCCAACGAGATGGATGTGAATCTAAAGCAGACCTCAGGTCCTGTGTTGGAGAAGGCAGGTGACTTGGCTGCTTTGCTTACCAATCTTGAGCCACGTGATGTGCTGTTCATTGATGAGATTCATCGTTTAAGCCCTGTGGTGGAAGAGGTGCTCTATCCAGCGATGGAGGACTATCAACTAGACATTATGATTGGAGAGGGGCCTGCAGCACGCTCCATTAAAGTCGATTTGCCGCCCTTTACGTTGGTTGGTGCAACCACTCGCGCAGGTCTACTGACATCACCCCTGCGTGATCGTTTCGGTATCGTGCAGCGATTAGAGTTTTACTCAGAGGCCGAGCTCGCCAAAATCGTTAAACGTTCTGCCACTATTTTGGGTGTTGATATGGATGCTGGGGGTGCTGCGGAAATTGCACGACGTTCACGCGGCACGCCTCGAATTGCTAATCGTCTACTACGTCGTGTGCGTGACTATGCGCAGGTGAAAACTAACGGTCATGTCGATGTCGAGGTTGCGGATAAAGCGCTCAGCATGCTTAACGTCGATAAGCATGGCTTTGATCAGATGGACCGTCGCTTGATTGAAGCGATCGTGCATAAATTTGACGGTGGTCCGGTTGGCTTAGATAGCTTAGCCGCGGCTATTGGTGAAGAGCGTGGCACCATTGAGGATGTGGTTGAGCCTTATTTGATTCAGCAAGGCTTTTTAATGCGCACGCCTCGTGGCCGTGTTGCAACGAAAGCAGCTTATGAGCTCTGTGGTTTGAAACCACCGGCAAAAGCAAACAATGATCTCGATGATTTGTTTGCTGATCTCGACGAGTAAGAACTAAATAATGACAACACTGTCTAACTCGCAATTGTTTGAATGGCCGATTCGGGTCTACTACGAAGATACAGATGCCGGCGGGGTGGTTTTCTATGCCAACTATTTACGCTTTATGGAACGCGCACGTACTGAATGGTTGCGTCATCTTGGCTTTGAGCAAGACGAGCTAATGCAGGATCCCGGTGTAATGTTTGCTGTGCGTCGTACCGAGATGGATTATCGAGCCCCGGCGCATTTCAACGATGAGCTTTTGGTAATCACCCGCGTAGACAAGCTATCAGGTGCGAGCATAACGTTTGCGCAACAGATTTTTCGCCTTGGTGAAGATCAACCACTGGTTGAAGGTTTGGTGCAGGTGGCCTGTGTGACCACTGAGATGAAGCCTGCGCGAATTCCTTCGTCAATTAAAGAACTATTAAAAACCGCTTAGAGATACCTTTATGCCGCACTCGGATATGTCATTTTTATCACTGATCCTCAACGCAAGTTTGTTGGTTCAACTTGTAATGTTGAGTTTGTTAGTGGCTTCGGTGTTTTCGTGGACGGCTATTTTTGATCGATATAAAACATTAAAAGAGGCGAAAGAAGAATCAGAGGATTTCGAATCACGATTTTGGTCGGGTGGTGATTTAGGTGAGCTGTATCGTCGTTTAGAAAAAGATCCATCACTGGATGGTCAGTCAGCTATTTTTGTTGCTGGTTTTAAAGAATATGCACGTTTACGTGAGCATGAAGCTGAGCCGATGGCGATTGTTGAAGGTGCGCGTCGTGCCATGCGCGCCTCTATGGGTCGTGAGCTGGATAAACTCGAGAATCATTTGTCTTTTTTGGCAACTGTAGGCTCCACTAGTCCTTATGTGGGCTTGTTCGGTACCGTTTGGGGCATCATGAATGCATTCCAAGCCTTAGGAAATGTTAAACAAGCGACCTTAAATTTAGTTGCTCCCGGTATTGCGGAGGCACTGATCGCAACTGCGATGGGTTTGTTTGCCGCGATTCCGGCTGTTGTGGCTTATAACCGTTTTGCCAATTCGGTTGAGCGTTTAGAGAATCGTTACGATGACTTTATCGAAGAGTTTTCAAATGTCCTTCAGCGTCAAGCGCACGCCTCTTTACGTAAGTCGTAATCATGTCGCGTAAGCATAAGTCTCGACGTCCAATGGCTGAAATCAATGTAGTGCCATACATTGATGTCATGTTGGTGTTGCTGATTATTTTCATGATTACTGCTCCATTGCTGACCGAAGGTGTGAAAGTCGAGTTGCCGCAAGCGGATGCGAACCCAATTGATTCGGATGCTAAGCGACCCATTGTTTTTACGGTTGATGCTAATGGTCAGTATTACGTTACTTACGATGACGACAAAAGCACACCATTAACCCCTGATGAAACGGCTTTAAAAGCAGCGGCACTGATTAAATATAACCCTAAAGCGCCTGTTTTGGTGAAAGGTGATAAAGGCACGATCTACAGTCAGGTGGTGTCATTGATGGTTTTATTACAACAAGCTGGCGTGCCAAGCGTAGGGCTTCTAACAGACCCGAGTTGACGCATGTGGGAGTTAATTCAAACAAATCAAAAAGCACTGGGCGCAGCTGTTGGCATTCATCTGTTGCTATTGCTGGTGATGTTTTTTGGTGTGAACTGGACTGATGACGCGAAGCCGTTACCTGCAACGCCTGTGGTACAAGCAACGGTTGTTGATCAAGCCGCTTTAGATAAAGAAGTCAAAAAACTTAAAGCGGCTGAAGATAAAAAGCGTAAAGCGGAAGAGAAGAAGCTTGCAGACCTGAAAAAAAAGCGAGAAAAAGAGCAGCGTCGAATTAAAGAGTTAGAAAAGAAACGCAA
This sequence comes from Sedimenticolaceae bacterium, assembly GCA_965659945.1. Lineage (GTDB taxonomy): Bacteria > Pseudomonadota > Gammaproteobacteria > Chromatiales > Chromatiaceae > VMDJ01. The sequence goes on from CBFHYJ010000085.1 coordinate 3,378, forward strand.
ACAAAAAGAAGCTGCAGAGAAAAAACGCAAAGCTGATGCTAAGCGAAAGGCAGCTGAAAAAAAGAAGCAAGAAGCGGCTAAGAAAAAACGCTTAGCAGAGGAAAAAAAGAAAAAAGTAGCTGCGGAGAAAAAACGTAAAGCTGAAGAAGCCGCAAAGAAGACTGCAGCTGAGAAAAAGCGTCAAGCCGCAGAAGCAGCACGTAAAAAAGCAGAAGCTGAAAAGAAAAAGGCTGAGGCTGCAGCACGTCAGC
>CBFHYJ010000086.1:0-3478 GCA_965659945.1 Sedimenticolaceae bacterium
GTACTCGATTTCTTTGATCGTCTTAAATCAGTCAGTCGTGGTTACGCCTCGTTTGAGTATGAATTTAAGCGCTTCCAAGAGGCCAAGCTGATTAAGCTCGACATCTTGATTAACAGTGAGAAAGTCGACGCACTCTCAATTATCGTGCATCGTGATTACGCAGAATCTCGTGGCCGTGATTTAACTGACCGTATGAAAGAAATCATTCCTCGTCAGATGTTTGAAGTGGCTATCCAGGCCGCCATAGGCGCTAAGATTATTGCACGCTCATCAGTGAAGGCTTTACGTAAAAATGTTACCGCAAAGTGTTATGGTGGTGACGCTTCTCGAAAACGTAAGCTTTTAGAAAAACAAAAAGCCGGTAAAAAACGCATGAAACAAGTAGGGCGCGTGGAGATTCCACAAGAAGCCTTCCTTGCGGTGCTACAAGTCGGCAAAGACAACTAACGGACTTTTCAGCATGCAATCGATCGCAGTCATTGGTTTTTTTGGATTCCTCGTTTGGATCATTATGCAATTTGGCATCGAGCATGCATTGGCAGTTGGTACTGTTATCAGTGGTGTTGTTTGGCTGCTTTATCGTTTAAATCATAAAGACTATGAAAAAGGCGACATCCTGCCGGTTTATGCCGAGTATGCACGTTCATTCTGGCCGATTTTTCTACTCGTTCTCTTACTGCGCGCTTTTATCGTAGAGCCTTTCCGTATTCCATCAGGTTCAATGATGCCTACCTTGTTAGTAGGCGACTTTATCTTGGTGAACAAGTTTGATTACGGTATTCGTCTACCTGTCACTAAGACCAAGATCATCGAGTTAAATCAACCAGAACGCGGTGATGTGGTGGTATTCCGTTATCCGCTTAATCCTCGAATGGATTACATCAAGCGTCTAGTTGGCCTTCCGGGTGATCAAGTCAGCTACTCACAAAAACACCTGTTTATTAATGGCGAGCCAGTGATGATCGAACCTATTGGTCGTTATCAAGCTGTTGGCTCGGGTATGCGTGCTCAAGGCTATTTCCATGGGACGGAAGACCTTAAAGGAGTGCAGCACTCGGTATTGGTCAATCCACGTGCGCCTGACTACAGTGGCGGTTGTAACTTCCTACGCAACAAAGAAATTGTTATCCCCGATGGCTACTACTTGATGGTGGGCGATAACCGCGATGACAGTAACGACGGTCGCTGTTGGGGCTTAGTCCCTGAGGAAAACCTCGTTGGTAAGGCCTTTTTTATTTGGCTCAACTTTGATGCTGAAGCACCAGGTTTTGTTGACTGGTCTCGCATTGGTAGCATCATTAAATAAAGCTGCTAAGTGTCGATAATACGTATCATTTTTATTTAATCGATATCAGCATGCACAACCACAGATCTACACATCGCCAGAAGGGCATGGGCTTTTTCGGCTTGATTGGCGCAATTGTGCTCTTCGGCGGTCTGTTTGTTGCTGTCACTGCTGTGGCACCTAATTATCTCCAACATTACATCGTGACCGAAGTGATCGAGGGGATCGCGGAAGAAACACCGGCACGCACTGCCTACATTGTAGAAATCCGCAAATTGGCAGCAAAACGCTTCGATATCAATCAAGTTGATGATTTTGATTTACGAAACATCACCTTAACGCGTGGATACGGCGAAACTTCGATAGAATTAGCCTACACAGTCCAACCTGAGATTTTCTCGGGCATTGGTATTGTGCTGAATTTTGAAGAATCGGTACCCCTTAAGTGAAATTAGAACGTCTACAAAGACAACTTAACTACACCTTCCAAGACGAATCCCTACTCATCAACGCACTGACACACCGAAGTGCGGGCAGTAGAAATAATGAGCGTCTGGAGTTTTTGGGTGACTCCATCCTAGGTTTTGAGGTTGCAGACCAGTTATTCCAGATCGACGAGAAAGCGACTGAAGGTCAGCTGAGCCGAATGCGTGCTTATCTTGTTAAGCGAGAAACCCTGGCTGAAATCGCCCGCGAATATAACTTAGGTGATTTGCTTTTTCTTGGCACAGGCGAGCTCAAGTCTGGCGGCCAAAATCGAGACTCGATTCTTGCCGATGCCATTGAGGCAATTATTGCAGCGGTATATCTCGATGGCGGCATGGAGTTGGCAAGAGGCTTAGTGCGTCATTTTTTAGGTGACCGTCTGGCCAACCCATCAACTTCGCTCAAACAAAAAGACCCTAAAACGCAGCTGCAAGAATATCTGCAGTCACAAGGCTTAGCTTTGCCCAGTTACGAGGTTGATGACATTAGTGGCGATCAACACAAGCAGACCTTTTACGTCATCTGTCAGATCGAATCTCAAGCTGATATTGCAAAAGGTCAGGGCACAAGTCGCCGCAAAGCCGAGCAAGCAGCAGCTCAAGCCATGCTCGATATGCTGAAAGTTGAGCCTGAAATAGCATGAGTCTAGATACGCCGAATACCAAAGCTGGCTACGCAGCGATTGTAGGCCGACCTAATGTGGGTAAATCGACACTACTTAACCGTTTGCTAGGTCAGAAGATGGCTATCACCTCACATAAACCGCAGACCACCCGCCATCAAATCTTAGGCATCTATACCGAAGATGATGTTCAAGTGGTGTATATCGACACACCTGGCATTCATCAACGCGGTGAGAAAGCCATGAATCGCTACCTCAATCGTACGGCGCATACCGCGCTACTCGATGTGAATGTCGCGATCTTTGTTTGTCAGGCTTTGGTATGGACCAAAGAAGATGCCGCTGTATTAAAAGCCATAGAGTCAGCGGGCACGCCATGTATTGCAGTGGTAAACAAGGTCGATACCGTCAACCCGAAAGAAAAGCTCATACCTTTCTTAGCTGAATTGGGACAGCGTCATAACTTCAAAGCCATTCTGCCGGTCTCAGCTAAATCAGGCATCAATGCAGAACAGCTACAAAGCGAAGTTAACAACATGATGCCAGCAAGCGAGTATTTATTTGCAGAAGATCAGATCACGGATCGTTCAACTCGTTTCTTTGCTGCAGAACTTTTGCGCGAACAAATCATTCGCCGTTACCACAAAGAGCTTCCTTATTCGATTACGGTTGAGATCGAAACCTTTGAAGAAGAACCGGAGCGCTACATCATTGGTGCCGTTATCTGGGTAGAACGCGAAAGTCAGCGAGGCATTTTGCTCGGCAAGCAAGGCGAGGCGATGAAAGAAACCGCCAGTGCGGCCAGATTACAAATGGCGCAGTTTTTTGAAACGCGCATTCACCTTGATGTCTGGATTAAAGTGAAAAAGAGCTGGTCATCTGATGAAAACAGCCTAGCGAAACTTGGGTACTCCGATTGAGCGAAGCTGCCTCTTTAAAGCCCGCGTTTGTTTTACATCATCGTCGCTACCAAGAATCGAGCCTGATTGTTGAGCTGTTCACCCCAAGCCAAGGGCGTATTGGTGTACTTGCCAAAGGCGCACTCGGTGGAAAAACCAATCGCAGTGGCTCGTTGCAACCCTTTA
>CBFHYJ010000087.1:0-3267 GCA_965659945.1 Sedimenticolaceae bacterium
TTAAAAGCCTTTTGGACACAGGCAGTGTGTCCTGAATGTTTTTAAATCATTAAATTTTAGGAGTTCAACATGGCTTTCATTAAGCTGACCGATCTCGATCTAGCGGGTAAGCGCGTACTTATTCGTTCAGACCTTAACGTCCCTGTTAAAGATGGCAAAGTGACCTCTGATGCGCGTATTACGGCGTCTATGCCAACTATTGAGCATTGTGCAAAAGCAGGCGCAAAGGTCATGGTGATGTCTCACCGTGGTCGTCCAGAAGAAGGAAAAGCAGATGAGGAGAACTCATTGGCACCTATCGCGGCAGATATGTCAGCGAAAATGGGTAAAGACGTTCGCTTAATTAAAGACTACCTAAACGGTGGTTTCGATGTGGCTGATGGCGAAGTGGTTCTTTTGGAAAACGTGCGTTTCAATGCTGGTGAAAAGAAAGACGACGAGACCTTGTCAAAGCAATACGCTGCTTTGTGTGACGTTTACGTGATGGATGCATTTGGTACAGCACACCGTGCGCAAGCATCAACACATGGTGCAGGTAAGTTTGCGCCAGTGGCTTGTGCTGGCATCTTGTTGTCTGGTGAGTTGGACAACTTGGCTAAGGCATTGGCTGAACCAGCGCGTCCAATGGTCGCTATTGTGGGTGGTTCAAAAGTCTCTACCAAACTAACTGTGTTGGAAGCTTTGTCAGAAAAGGTTGATCAGCTAGTTGTGGGTGGTGGTATTGCAAACACCTTCTTGAAAGCGATGGGTAACAATGTCGGTAAATCACTCTGTGAAGATGATCTTGTTGATACCGCAAAAGCGCTGGTTGAAAAGATGTCTGCACGTGGTGCGATCATACCAATCGCGACTGATGTTGTGTGTGGTAAAGAGTTCAGCGAAACCGCTGAAGCAAACTTGAAAGCTGCAGGTGATGTGGCTGACGACGATATGATTTTTGATATCGGCCCAGATTCAGCGAAAGAGTTGGCTGACATCATCGCTAACGCAGGCACTGTAGTTTGGAACGGTCCTGTTGGTGTATTTGAATTTGATCAATTCGGCGAAGGTACTAAGACAGTATCAATGGCAATTGCGAATTCAAAAGCATTCTCATTAGCCGGTGGTGGTGACACTATCGCAGCGATCCAAAAATATGACATCTATGATCAGGTGTCTTATATCTCAACCGCAGGTGGTGCTTTCTTGGAATACCTTGAAGGTAAAACACTGCCAGCTGTTGCTATGTTGGAAGAAGCTGCAAAATAAAGTTTTTAGGGGTGGCGCGAGCTGCCCCTAATTTCCCGCCCACCATGGGGTGGGCGTGTCGCGAGAGAGAAGTTTGTCTCGCAAGTAGGAAATTAAATGCCAAGACGTACAAAAATTGTTGCCACCTTAGGGCCAGCAACAGATGACCCCAAAACACTCGACGAGATTATTGCCGCCGGGGTTGACGTTGTTCGTTTGAACATGTCGCACGGTAGTTACGAAGAGCATCAGCGACGTGCTGAATGGGTCCGTGACCGCGCGCGCGCGAGTGGTCGACAAGTTGGTGTGCTGATTGACCTTCAGGGTCCAAAGATTCGTATAGCACGCTTTGAAAATGATGAAATCAAATTAGCAATCGGTGATAAATTCATCATAGATACCGCTTGGGATAAAGAGAAAGGTAATCAAGAGCGCGTTGGCACAGGTTACTCAACGCTGCATGAAGAATGCTCACGAGGCGACACGCTGTTACTTAATGATGGCTTGATCGTATTGTGGGTAGAAGAGATCGCCGGTTCTGAGATTCGTTGCCAGGTCAAACTGGGTGGCAAGCTATCGAATAACAAAGGTATCAACAAGCAAGGTGGTGGTTTATCTGCGCCTGCGTTGACCTATAAAGATTTGGAAGATATCAAGTTTGCAGCATCAATTGAAGCTGATTACTTAGCGGTTTCTTTTGTGCAGACGGGTGATGATTGTCGTCGTGCGCGAGATCTGCTGCGCGAGGCCGGTGGCCAAGGTGGCATTGTTGCAAAGGTTGAGCGTGCAGAGGCGCTGAATCATATCGACGATATTATTAATGCGTCCGATGTGATCATGGTGGCACGTGGCGACTTGGGTGTTGAGATCGGTGATGCGGAATTACCTGCAGCACAAAAAATGCTGATCAGTCGCGCGCGTCAAATGAACTGTGTGGTGATTACCGCAACACAGATGATGGAGTCGATGATTGAAAATCCGATTCCAACCCGTGCAGAGGTTTTCGACGTCGCTAACGCTGTTATCGATGGTACCGATGCGATCATGTTGTCAGCAGAGTCGGCGGCAGGTAAGTACCCGGTCGAAGCGGTTGAGGCGATGAATCGTGTGTGTATCGAAGCGGAGAAGCAAAGCTCTGCACGTCGTTCTGATCACCGTTTGCATACGCACTTTGAGCAGATCGATGAGTCGATTGCGATGGCAACGATGTACACCGCTAACCACTTGGGTGTGGCAGCGATTGCGGCATTGACCGAATCGGGCGCAACCACCAAATGGATGTCGCGTATTTCATCGGGCATTCCGATTTATGCGATGACCTCGCGTGTATCTTCGCGTCGAAAGGTGACCTTGTACCGTGGTGTTTACCCGGTGAGCTTTGCACTTGAAGCAGGTATCGATTCGCAACAGGCGAATGTGGAAATTATCGAAGAGTTGCAACGTCGTGGCGCAGTGCGTGATGGCGATATGGTGATCATCACCAAGGGTGACTTGAATGGTATTGCTGGTGGCACCAACGTGATGAAAGTCATCCGTGTTGGTGATCATCAGGTGAAGTAGATTTTTTTAAATTCAAACGGAAACGTTTAACACTTAGGAGATTTAACATGGCTTTGATTACTCTACGCCAATTGTTGGACCACGCTGCTGAGAACAACTACGGTTTGCCAGCGTTTAACGTAAACAACATGGAGCAAGTCCACGCGATCATGGAAGCTGCAGATGCAGTTAATAGCCCAGTGATTCTGCAGGGTTCTGCTGGTGCGCGTTCTTACGCGGGCGAGCCATTCTTGCGTCACTTGATCTCTGCAGCGATCGAAATGTACCCACACATTCCGGTTTGTATGCACCAAGACCACGGCGCATCTCCAGCGATCTGTACCCGTTCTATTCAGTCTGGCTTTAGCTCAGTCATGATGGACGGCTCTTTGATGTCTGACGGTAAGACTCCAGCATCTTATGAGTACAACGTTGATGTAACTAAGCAGGTCGTTGATATCGCTCACGCTGCTGGCGTTTCAGTCGAAGGTGAGTTGGGCT
>CBFHYJ010000088.1:0-3171 GCA_965659945.1 Sedimenticolaceae bacterium
CCATGTGAATCGGACCGCGACCTGCGTTCACCTCATTGATGATTGCGTGGTTACGCAAACAGGTTGGGATTGGGCGGTGTGTACGGTGTGACACTTCTGGGTCCAAGTATTCTTTACCAACCATCTCTTGAAGTGCTGGGAACCACTTTGACTCGTACTCTTCGCCGTAAGCGTTTTGAGTGTAAGTCTTGAGGTGCAAGAAGTATGCGCCAACTGGGCCGTAACCGTCTTTGAAACGTGCCAATACGATACGGTTTTCCATCTGGGTCATCTTCGCGCCAGCTTCGATCATCAAACCGTAAGCTGAACCTGAAGACCAAGGTGCGTACCAAACACGACCTGCGCCTTCACCCACTGAACGTGGCTTAAAGATATTAGAAGCACCACCAGCGCCACATACAACAGTCTTAGACTTGAATACGTGGTAATTACCGGTACGTACGTTGAAGCCAACAGCTCCCGCTACGCGGTTCTCTTTAGCTTCGTCCATCAACAAGTGTGTTACACAGATACGGTTGAAGATTTTGTCTGCAGATTTACGTGCAGCTTCAGCAACGATTGGCTTGTACGACTCACCGTGGATCATGATCTGCCAACGGCCTTCACGCATGTATGGGTGCTTACCGCCAACTTTATCTTTCTTCTCGTTGATCATGATTGGCAGACCCCATTCTTCGAATTGGTGTACTGCTGAGTCAACGTGACGTGCCATATCGAACGCCAAGTCCTCACGAACCATGCCCATCAAGTCGATACGTGCGTAACGAACGTGATCTTCTGGGTTGTTCTCGCCGAAACGAGTACCCATGTAACAGTTAATTGCATACAGACCTTGTGCTACAGCACCTGAGCGGTCGATGTTTGCTTTTTCTGCGATAACGATCTTTTTATTCTGACCCCAGTAACGAGCTTCGAAAGCTGCACCGGTACCGCCGAGGCCTGCGCCTGCAACGAGAATATCGATATCGTCTTCAATGATAGTTTTGTAGCCCATTAGTACTGAACTCCTTCTTTAATCTCTAGACCGTTTGATTCCAGAGTATGTACGCCTTTTTCATCCATACGGATGTACTTTGGCTCATTGTACAAATGCTGACTTGCAACGTGGTCGTTTGCAGGTGCTGGAACATTCTTCAGCTCAGGCTGACCAGAACCCCATGGCACGGTAGTGATTGGAGCCAATAGGTCCATATCTTTCTTGCCATTACGGAACTTAATGCGCCATGAAATGATGCCCTTCTCTTCGTCGCGGTTTACACGAACTGAGTGGCCTAATGGAGCGAAGTCTGCGTAACCACGAACGTCGATCGCGTTGTGAGGACACGCTTTAACGCACGAGTAACATTCCCAACACATGCTTGGTTCAATGTTGTAAGCACGGCGGAGGCCTTTGTCGATGTGCATGATGTCTGATGGACAGATATCAACACACTGGCCACAACCATCACATCGAGTCATATATACAAAAGTAGGCATGATTTTTCTCTCTCTGTAATTCTTATAAGTTCTTAGTAATTCTTCGCTGCGCGAGCACGAATACCTTTACCCATGTTTGGTGGGTTAGTACCCATGTACAACGGCAGGTCAGGGTAACGAGCATGAGTTGCAGGATCTGCAAGATCGTACTCAGCAGGCAAGTTCAAATTAGAACCATCTGCCTTAGATACCTTCTTCTGGAAAGCCGCTGCAGGCTTAAAGAACATGTGTGAGAACTTAGACCAGAAGACGCTAGCGAACAATACAGTGTTCGAAATCGCGAATAGGACAAAGAACAATGTTGCGGTGTTCATGCCCAGAGTTTGACCAGCTGCTTGTGATGACCAGATCAAACCGAACAATGCGGTTAGCATCAAGGAAACAATGAAGATGTCAGCTTCTACAAGCTTGTACCATTTAGTACCTTCTGCAGAAACGTCAACACGGATACGGAACCAGAACCATGCACCACCAACGACCAACATCAAAGCACCCCAGTGCCACAAATTAGCGCCCATCGCGCTTGTTGCATCACCGAAGATCAAAACAACGTTACCGATACAGTAAAGGATGAAACCCCACATGCTCAGGAAGTGTGAAGCTTGACGCTCTTTGTTGCAGAACTCGCCAGCAAGAGCGACTTCGTTAACCAGGATGCCTGCTGCAATACCCATTTTCTCACCAGCGCCTACTGAACGCTTAGCGTTAGCGCGGTGCGAAGCGGCCATTTCAGAGAAATAACGTGCACTTTGCTTTTTAGCAACGTGAAGAATGGTGCCGCCAGCGACAAAAATAACCATAAGGATGAGATACGCCTGCATCACATCGTTTGTAATGAATGATCCCGCTAGGAAATCAAATGGATTGCTTGAAAACATTATTATTAAACCTCACTAAACTTTTTAGCCCAGCGAGAATAGCCCCATCAAGTCAAAGCGTCACCTCAGATATATATTCAGGGTCATATAAAAAATCTATGCAGACAAGCCGCATCACCTAAGCCGCTGTTTTGTATATAAAACTTCGGTAATATTCTTCTAGACCCCGACAAAACCCTTACATTTCCTCAAAAAATGGAGCAATTTTTATTTCTTATCAGCAGCAATCTCGTCCCTATTCATAAGATTCTGCAATGCGGGTTTAAAAAATTGCTATAGAACAAACCTATAAGGCGACTAGGTAATATTCGGAAACAGTGATAGATTTGCAGCGCTTAGTTCTAAAGGTTTTAGAGCTAAACGTGTGTTTAAAGAAGTAGTTAAGCGAGCTTGCTGTGGCCTCCGAAGAAGTAGCTAAAAAACGAGACCCCAACAACCCTTGCCTCTTCTGCAAAGACCCTCGTGGCGTATCGCTACAAAACGAACATGCCTACAGTGCTCGTGATAGTTATGCGGTAAGCCCAGGCCACACATTGGTGATCCCTAAGCGCCATGTGGCGAGCTTCTTCGATTTAAATCCTGAAGAAGTCAGCGCTATCATGACACTGATCACTGAAGAAAAGACATTGCTGGATCAAGAGTTTTCACCTGATGGCTACAACATTGGCGTGAATGTTGGACCGGCAGCTGGACAGAGCATTTTTCATGTCCACGTTCACATCATTCCGCGTTACACCGGCGATGTTGAGAACCCCCAAGGCGGCGTGCGCCATGTGATCCCTAAAAACGCTCACTACACACGCAAAGATTAACAGTC
>CBFHYJ010000089.1:0-3065 GCA_965659945.1 Sedimenticolaceae bacterium
GTTGGCTAGCTGATGAAGATAAGTATATTAGTATTTGCTTAAATGTCAATACTTATTTCAAAAAATATTTATCCGTCGCGCAAATAACCCCAAAACAGACATAAAAAAACCGGCGATTGCCGGTTTTCGTGTTCTTAGCCTATCCACTTGTAGGTGGCGCTTCTCGGTGATCCTATCTGCTCAATAAGCCCTAGCTTCTTAGCTTTAGTAATCGTTTTGTAAAACTGTGCACGGGAGGCACTCAAGCCATGCTGCTCAGCAAGTTCTTCGAAGGTCGCTGTGACGGTCTTCTTTCCCGAGTTGGATAATTGCCAAAACAGAATAAAGATCACGCGATCTGATTCGGTTACAGTTTCAAGCCCGAGTTCTTTTTCGGTATCAATCAGCAGATTAACAATATTGAGATAAGCTTTTAAATCAGGCACTGATTCGTCTCGTAATAAAGGAAAGGATTTGGCGTCTCATTAAGACCACCAAGCCGAATACCACTAGCGCCCCCATTATATCTCCAAAAAGATATCTGAAAGGCAGCATGACAGTACTGTCCGCATGGTAATAAGCCGAATGCAGCACCGAATTAACAAAGGTAGATAACATCACTGCCACAATGAAGGCGCGAAACGTTCCGATCCCTTCTTTTGTATTCAAAGCCACGCCATCAGACCACTTATTTTTAAACAGAAAATTTAGCAGCGCGACTGGCGCTATCGCACCGATAGTTCCAAATAAAGCTCCAACCACTGCATCCTGTGCATTTGCCCCAAGTACAAAAAGACCGGCAATCAACTGTGCAACAAAGATGGCGGGGGCGGCAATGATGCCGAGTAAATACGCTGCCAACATCTTAAGTCCATGCGGAATAAACAATAAGCTCGCATGGGATAGGTCATCAGACGGGAACAAAGCGCCTTCAATAGGAAAGATAACCTCAACTTGAAGTACAAACGCTAATACCAATACGAGGGCAAGGATGAGCTGAAGTTGTAACTGTTTAGAGAGTGAGGTCACATAATACTCCGGCTGACTATGTTCATTTTAGTGCATCCCTTATTTCCCGAACACAAAAAAACCGGCCTTAGCCGGTCTTTTATCTTTTGATTCGCAAATTAGCCAGCGACGATCACTGACAAGAAGCTGAACCAAGAGAACGCAATCAGTGCTACAACGAATGTCATCGCAAAACCTTGGAAACTAAACATGTCTTTCTCCTAAAACGATGCGGTACTTCTGCATCTCGGTTAATTGAACTTTACTGCTTGCGTTGATCCGTTAGGTCATCGCTACCCTCACAATCCTCAAGCGTCTTCTTTCGAGGAATCATCGGGTCATCGTCATCCATCAGAATACGATGCGCTGGACCATCTAAGTCGTCATATTGACCACTCTTGACCGTCCAGAGAAATATCACGGCCGCAATTAACATCATGCCAAGTGCGATAGGAATGAGGAGATACAGGATATCCATCAGTCGTCCGAGTATTTCAGTGTTTATTAATATACCCCAATCGCGAAGAGATGCAAATGACTTATCTCAAGCGAAGTGCATTTACTACAACCACCAACGAACTCAGCGACATACCTATTGCAGCGCCCCAAGGTGGCACTAATCCCATCGCCGCTAGCGGGACAGCCGCCACGTTATATCCGAGCGCCCAAAACAGGTTCTGACGGATGATTGAGCGAGTTTCTCTTGATTTTTCAACGGCTTGTGGAAGCATATGCAATTTTTCAGACAGCGCGACCATATCTGCGGTGGCATGTGCGAGCTGCGCCCCCTGCCCCATCGCAATAGAAATATCCGCCGCCGCGAGCACAGGGGCATCGTTAACCCCATCGCCGACCATCACCACGCGATGCCCTTCCGCCTGGAGTGCTTGAACGGCCGCTAGCTTATCAGCCGGACGCAGACCACCGCTTGCCTGAGTGACATTTAGCTGTGCCGCCATCTCATCTACGGCTGCTTGCTGATCGCCACTGAGAATCCGGATCTGACAGCCAAGCTGAGTCAGCTGCGCTACCGCTTCAATCGCATCGCTACGCAGCTGATCACTGAGAACAAATTGTGCGAGCAAGCCATCAGCACTGCCCAAATACACCACCGTACCGCGTAAATCGGATTCATCCGGAATAGCCGCATCGCTGAGCTGCGCCACGAAAGTCGAACGACCTAAGCGATAGGTCAGCCCGTCAATTTGACCTTCGATACCCTCGCCCGGAATCGCATTGAGCTGTTGTGCCGCATATTTCTCTGAACTCTGTAACGCGAGAACTTTCGATACCGGATGCTCCGAAGCTGCCGCTAAGGTCGCTGCAAGCTGGGTGAGCTCATCCTCTGATTTATCCGCCAGTCGTTTAGTGTCACTGAGCACCAAAGCGCCTTTGGTGAGAGTGCCGGTTTTATCAAACACAAACACATCGGCTGCGGCGAGGGTTTCTAGCACATGTCCACGCGTGCTGAGCAAACCAAACCTGGTGAGTGAGCCAATCGCAGCGGTGACCGCTGTTGGTGTCGCAAGCGATAAAGCACAAGGACAGGTCACCACCAACACAGCGAGAGTGATTTCAAAGGCTCGTGACGGCTCATGCATCAACCAGAAGCCTGCGACCAAGGTCGCAATCACCAATAAGCCAGCGACAAAATAAGCCGCGATATGATCCGCAAACTGCGCCATCTGCGGCTTCTCGCTTTGCGCGCGATCAAGTAATCGCACAATGCCCGAGACCAAGGTCGACTCGCCTACGAGCTGCACTTCCATCTCAAGTGGACTCTCGACATTCAAGCTGCCTCCAACCAACGGATCACCTGCTTCGCGGCGACACGGCAAGCTCTCACCGGTGAGTAAGGACTCATCAACAGAACTCACACCATTGACTACAACGCCATCCGCCGGCACCGCTTCACCCGGACGAATCAACACACGATCGCCCGGAATCAAATCAGCGACTGGAATAACCTGATAACTACCATCTGCTTGAATCCGCGTTGCGGTGGCAGGTAGCAGTTTCACCAAGGCCTCAGCCGACTGACCGGCTTTATGTCGCGCACCCATTTCAAGGTAACGACT
>CBFHYJ010000090.1:0-3060 GCA_965659945.1 Sedimenticolaceae bacterium
GTTCTGGAAGCTGCGACAACATAAGCGCGCAATTCTATGAAAACACTAGAGAAATAGCAATATTTATAAGTGCTAATGGACGATATTGTGGTCCTTGCTCTCAAGGACCACAAATTGAGCTTAATTTCCGCCCACAACCGCGAGCAAAACACCCGCTGCAACAGCTGAACCGATAACGCCAGCAACGTTTGGCCCCATCGCATGCATAAGCAAGAAATTATGGTGGTTAGCCTCAAGACCAACCTTATTCACCACACGGGCCGCCATCGGAACAGCTGATACGCCAGCAGCACCAATTAGCGGGTTAACTTTGCCGCCAGATAGACGGTGCATAATCTTTCCCATCATGATGCCAGCTGCTGTGCCGACAGAAAACGCCACTGCACCTAGCGCCAAAATACCCAGCGTCTCAACGCTTAAGAACTTATCCGCCTGAAGTTTTGATCCAACCGACAGGCCTAGAATGATGGTGACTGTATTGATGATCTCGTTTTGTGCGGCTTTGCTGAGACGATCAACTACGCCTGATTCACGCAACAAATTACCAAAGGTCAACATGCCAATCAGTGGTGCAGCGGATGGCAAGAACAACACGCAAAGCATCAACACCATTAGCGGGAACATGATCTTTTCAGTTTTACTCACCGGACGAAGCTGCATCATCTCAACCTGGCGCTCTTTCTCTGTCGTCAATAATTTCATGATGGGTGGCTGAATGATCGGCACCAGTGCCATGTAAGAATAAGCAGCAACGGCAATCGCACCCAAAAGGTCTGGCGCTAACTTAGAAGCTAAGAAGATAGCTGTAGGGCCATCGGCACCACCAATGATCGCGATAGCTGAAGCATCGGCTAAGGTGAAGTCAAAGCCTGGAACAACGTTAAGCGCTAGTGCGCCAATCAATGTGAAGAAAATACCGAACTGTGCAGCTGCACCGAGCAACAAGGTGCGCGGCATCGCAATCAAGGCACTGAAATCTGTTAGCGCACCAACACCCATAAAAATCAGCAATGGCGCAACACCTGAACCAATCGCGATCTCATAAAACATGTTCAACATGCCTGGGGTGTAGCCTAGTTTTTCAGCAAGTTGATTAGCAGCAAAGGCCTGTTCTGAGGTCATGTATTTGACCGCAGTCTTTAAATTCTCAACTGAAGAGTCCAGCGTAGTGGCTAGCATCTGAAGCTGGGCTTGCGTGCCTTCCATCATCAAATGGCCAATTGCATCTTCAGCTAAACCTGCAACTGGAATGTTGGCAAGAACACAGCCGAAACCGATAGGCAAAAGTAATAACGGCTCAAAACCTTTTTGGATGGCTAAATACATTAGCAAGCCACCCACGCCAATCATCAATAATTGGTCCCACTCAAAGTTGGCCAATCCCATCGATAGCCAAAGGGCCTCAAATCCTGCTTCCATGATGTAACCCTTAACCTAGCGTGATCAGTGTGTCGCCTACTTGAACAACATCACCTTCTTTAACGTTGATCGCTTGTACAACACCATCCGCAGGTGCGCGTACTTCGGTTTCCATCTTCATTGCTTCGAGGACCATGATGACATCACCTGATTTCACCATTTGGCCTGCAGCAGTATTGATCTTAAAGATGTTGCCAGCTAATGGCGCTGGAACCGCTTGTCCCGCGCCACCGGCAGCGGGTGCTGATGCAGCAACTGGAGCTGCGACTGGAGCAGCTTGAATGTCATCGACTTGACCGCCAGGTCCAACGCTAACGTTATACGCATGACCATCAACAACGACCGTGTAAGCTTCAGTTGAACCTGATGTTGCAGGTGTAGCCGATTCGGGCTCACCAGTAGGAATAGGTTCAAAAGCAGATGGATTGTCACGATTCTCGAGAAACTTCATGCCTATTTGCGGGAACAAGGCATACGTCAATACATCATCAATTTGATCATCAGCAACGCGCAGCGACTTTTCTTTTGCCAATGTTTCGAATTCATCTGTCAGTGATTGCAATTCGTTTTCAAGTAAATCTGCAGGGCGACAGGTGATTGGCTCTTGGCCATCTTCGAGAACGCGCTGTTGAAGTTCTTTATCAACAGGTGCTGGAGTCGCGCCGTACTCACCTTTAAGCACTCCAGAAGTTTCTTTAGTAATACTCTTATAACGCTCGCCAGTCAGTACATTTAACACGGCTTGCGTGCCAACGATTTGAGAGGTTGGCGTTACAAGAGGCAAATAGCCAAGATCTTTACGAACACGAGGAATCTCTTCTAGCACTTCATCTAAGCGATCAGCTGCACCCTGCTCTTTAAGCTGGCTTTCCATGTTGGTTAACATGCCGCCAGGCACTTGTGCCACCAAGATACGCGAATCTGTACCACGTAGAGAGCCTTCAAACTTCGCATACTTCTTGCGAACGTCACGGAAGTAAGCGGCGATTTCTTCAAGGGCTTTCATGTTCAAGCCGGTGTCGCGCTCAGTACCTTCCAAAATTGATACCACAGCTTCAGTTGAAGAGTGACCATAGGTCATCGACATTGAGGAAATTGCGGTATCCACCATATCAATACCTGCTTCTGCAGCTTTGATTAAGGTGGTTGTACTTAAACCGGTTGTCGCGTGGCAATGCAAAGCGATAGGAATGTTAACCGTCCCTTTCAAACGCTTAACCAACTCATGAGCAACATAAGGAGTTAACAAACCCGCCATATCCTTAATAGCAATTGAGTGACAACCCATATCCTCAAGTGACTTGCCCATGTTGACCCAGTAATCAAGGTCATGAACGGGGCTTACGGTGTAAGACAATGTGCCTTGTGCATGCTTATCAACCTTTAAGGTTGCTTTTACCGATGTCTCAAGGTTGCGTAGATCATTCATCGCATCAAAGATGCGGAAAACATCGATACCGTTTGTTGCACAACGCTCAACGAACTTTTCAACCACGTCATCAGCGTAATGGCGATAACCCAAAATATTTTGCCCACGGAACAACATTTGCTGCGGTGTATTTGGCATCACCTTTTTTAGCTCACGCAAACGCTCCCATGGGTCCTCGCCTAAGTAACGAATACAAGAGTCAAATGTCGCGC
>CBFHYJ010000091.1:0-2756 GCA_965659945.1 Sedimenticolaceae bacterium
GCAAACGGTTCATGCTATACAACCAACGGCGACAGAACATGGTCGTGTTGCTGCGAGTAATATGGTTGGACACGATCTGGCGCACATCGGCAGTGTGAACATGAACGTGCTCGATACCATGGGTTTGATCTCAAGTTCATTTGGCATGTGGATGGGTGTTGATGGCGGCGAGTCTGCTGAGCTGAATCGTCCAGAAGCTTTCCAGTACATGAATATTCAATTTAAAGATGATGTGATTGTGGGTGCCTCAAGCTTAGGCCTGACAAACCATGTGGGTGTGCTACGTGGCTTGATTCAATCTCGTACGCATTTGGGTGAGTGGAAGCAAAAGCTCATGGATGACCCAACGCGCATCATGGATGCCTTTGTGGCACTAAATATGTCGCCTTCACCGAGGGGCGCAATACACTAAGTGTTTTATGGCGCCGATAAGGCGCCAGTTTATTTCTCGTAGTAGAGCGATGTCATAAATCGCCGAGAGTCCTCATATGAAAGAAGCTGAATTTAAAGTCCAACCTTCTTGTGCGGATGTCACCGTGCATAACTCGATCAGTGTTGCTGAGGCACGATCAGCTATTCAAAATCAAATTACGCCTTTGCGTGACCAAGAGACGGTTGCGATTCGCTCTGCACTGGGCCGTTATTTGGCATGTGATTGTCAGTCGCGTTTAGATGTCCCTAGTCATACAAACTCTGCGATGGATGGCTATGCCTTGTTAGGTAGCGATCTTCCGTCAGAGGGTGTTAAAAGCTATGAGGTTATCGATACGGTCACAGCAGGTAACATCAGTACTAAAACAGTTAAAACTGGCCAGTGTATGCGCATCATGACGGGCGGCAGTATGCCGGCCGGAACCGATACCGTTGTGATGCAAGAGCAAGCGCAGGTGATGGATGATAATACGGTACGTATCGATGATCGTCATCGCGTAGGTCAAAACGTGCGTCACATCGGTGAGGACATTGCGAGGGATTCGGTCGTGTTTAACGAGGGCCGCAAGCTCTCTGCAGCCGATGTGGGCGTGTTGGCATCTTTAGGTGTAGCTGAACTGCGGGTTAAGCGCCGTCCACGTGTGGCCTTCTTCTCTACCGGTGATGAGCTTCGCTCTATGGGTGATCAGCTAGAAGAAGGGCAGGTATACGACAGTAATCGATATACCTTGTATTCGATGCTAACCACGGCGGGTGCTGAAGTGCTCGATATGGGCGTTATCAAGGATGATAAAGATGCGCTTGAAGAGGCATTTGATCGTGCGAGCAAGATGGCTGATGTGGTGCTTACCTCTGGCGGTGTATCAGTGGGAGAAGCGGACTACACTAAAGAGATTCTGGAGCGCTTAGGTAAGATGGATTTTTGGAGCTTGGCGATGAAGCCGGGTCGTCCACTAACATTTGGCAAAATAGGTAATGCGCTTTTCTTTGGCCTGCCCGGGAATCCGGTGGCGGTGATGTTGACCTATATGCAATTTGTTGAACCCGCGCTGCGCTATTTTTCATCAGGCGAGTGGCCAAAGTTATTACTACTAAAAGCACGCTCTGAAGCAAAGTTAAAAAAGAAGCAAGGGCGTTTTGAATATGTGCGCGGTATATTGTCCTATGACGATCAGGGTGATCTGACGGTGCGTCCATCAGGCACCCAAGGCTCTGGCGTTTTAACTTCGATGAGTCGATCAAACTGCTTGGTGCTATTAAATGAAGAGCTTAATGTGGTTGAGCCGGGTGATACGGTGACCGTGCAGCCATACGATGTTATCCTTTGATGCGTTGGTTAAGTGTTGTATTAAGGGCGATTCATTTAGCGATTGTGCTGGCGCTTGGCATAGTTCTCCATTCGCCTGAATTGCTGACCTACCAATACGAAATCATTGTTGCGACTGGATTGAGTGGCGTTGCGTTGTTAGCAATGGAAATGTCGAACAAGTTGTTTTTTGCAGAACTGGCTGGCTTATCCATGATAGCTAAGTTGTGCATGATTGCCGCGATGGCAATCTGGATGGATCAAGCACTTGTTTTATATTGGTTGATTATCATATGGTCTGCTTTTTTTGCACACGCACCAAGAACATTTCGACATAAGCGTTGGAAATAAAAAGGCGAGCAAGTAGCTCGCCTTTTTTGTGATCGTGTCATTTATTTGTGAGCAACGTGATCATTGGGTGAAGGAAAAAAAAGCTGTTCACCGTTGATCTTGTATTCAGCGATGGCATCACGCCCTTCCTGGCTTGTGATCCAGTTGATAAAAGCTTCCCCAGCAGCTTGTTTAATGTGAGTGTGCTTGCTTGGGTTAACTAAGATAATGCCGTATGGGTTAAACATGGCTGGGTCACCCGAGAAAACCACTTCAAGATGCTGTCTATTTTTAAATGAAAGCCATGTGCCACGGTCTGACAGAGTGTATGCGTCCATGCCAGAAGACATATTTAATGTGGCACCCATGCTGGAACCTGATTCGCGGTAGCCCTTATTGCTTTTAGGGTCAACATTGGCAGCGATCCAATAACGTTTTTCAGCTGCATGCGTGCCGCTTTTATCACCACGAGAAATAAACAGTGCATTGTTCTTTGCTAAACGTTGCATAGCATCGTTGATATTTTTTGATTGCTTAAGGCCGGCAGGATCATTTTTAGGACCAATCAACACAAAGTCGTTATACATCACATCTTTGCGATTAACCCCGAAGCCATCTGTGACAAACTTTTCTTCAGCTTTGCGGTTATGTACAAACAACACATCGGCATCACCTCGACGGCCTGTTT
>CBFHYJ010000092.1:0-2685 GCA_965659945.1 Sedimenticolaceae bacterium
CCGAAGGTCGTAGGTTCAAATCCTGCCCCCGCTACCAAGCATGTATAACGCCTTACTTCGGTAAGGCGTTGTCATTTAAGACATTTTTAGTCTTGCTGTTCTGAAGTTGTAGTTGGCACTCAACTAACAGAATTCACGATGACCGTAATTTCATCGCAGTGAGGTGCTAAATGGCTTACATCAACAAACTATCGTCGGGCAACTTTCAGGTACAAATACGCTTGAAGGGCCTTAAGCCCATCTATAAAACCTTCTCCACGAAAAAGATGGCAACTGACTTTGCCCGTCAGGTTGAAGGTGACTCTGAACTCCAACGAAAATTAGGCGCACCGGTAGTCAATATGCTGCTGTTTTCGCAAGCAGTGAAGTTGTACTTGTCACAAATAACCCTGCGTGACCAATCCGCGCCATCTCGTATTCTGTATTGGAAGAAGCGTTTTCAAGATTTCCCCGTCAACATGATTGACGAATTTATGGTTGATAAAGCTTTGCATGAGTTGGCTAAGACGCTTTCTGGCTCAACGGTGAATCGGTACAAGTCACATTTGTCGGCTATTTTTACGTTTCTAATCCGTCACCCTGATTATAAGCGATTGGGTATAAATAACCCTGTGCTTGCACCCTCTGTCAGCCGTTTTAAAGAGAACCCATCCAAGGATAGGTTCTTGTCGCCAGAAGAGCAGAATGCGCTTTTGAGGGCATCTCAGCAGTCAAGATGGACACGCATGTACCTGCTTTTGATGATGGCTTTAACTACGGGTGCAAGAAAGGGTGAGTTACTCAGCCTGAAATGGCGTGATATTGATTTTAAAGGGCGAGTTGCGTCTGTTAGCCAGACAAAAACTGACAAGCCACGATTGCTACCTCTTACCGGAAATGTGATTGAAGAGTTGATGCGCTTCCGTGAGACTGATGAAGCGTTAATTTTCAAAAATACAGTATGTTCGGACAAGCCACACGATGTGAAGCAGGCATGGAGTTATACGTTGAAGCGTTCTGGCATTGAGCATTGCCGTTTCCATGACCTTAGGCATACAGCAGCATCTAATCTTGTTAGGGCGGGACGATCTTTGTTTGAGGTAGGCACATTGCTAGGACACTCAAGTCCTCAGATGACACAGCGATATGCGCATCTGGCGATTGGGGATACATTGTCAATGGTAGATGTTGTGATGGGGAACTTGAAATGAGTGGCTTTACAGAAGCTCAAATTAAGCAGAAAGCTGAATTTGACCGAAAAGTAAAAGCTAAGCGACAGGCTTTTCTTGAGACTGTGAATTCTGTGCTTAGCCACCAAAATGAAGAGCAAAAACAAGATTTCATTGAGGGTGTTTTTAATGACCCACGTTTAGATTTTGCATTCTCTCCAATGATCAAAGGCCGTGACATTGACGTGGAGTCACAAAAATCAGCATTGAGCGCAGCTAAAAAATTAAAGCTTTATGTTGATTCTGGCGTTGTTCATGCGCCAATTAAATATTTGGAAGAAGCTATACATATCCTTAAGTTTGAGATTGCTTGTGACGAAGCGTTGAATACTGGAGGTGATCGTAGCCAATTAACTTCACATGATCTTATGGTTCTAGGTTTGTTGCAAAAGCATTACGCTAAAAATTTTCCTAAAAAGCCAAGTCACTATAAGCGTGCAAACCTGTTGTACAAATTGGGTTCCGAGTTGATCGATAAATCAATTCCTGACTCAGTTAACAGGCTGCTACAGAAATATTCTGAAATCGCAGGAAAAATATATACCTGATCCGTCTTCTCAGACTGAACAGGGTGTTGGGTAAAAATCGCAACTCCCCGTTTGGTGTTCAAGACTGAATACAGCAATTATTTCTCTGCCAACTACAACTTTGGATAGAGAGATTAATTTTTATGTATGCAACACCATCAAACGCAAGTGTAAGCATTGATTATTGGAAGGATCAGGCTGAATTTGTAAATTCTCACCCTCAGTTTTCATCATCACAGGTTAACTATTTGATGCGTAATCGCAGGTTGAATGGTTTGGATAGGATTGGTGCAGTAAGGAAAATAGGACGCAAGCTATATATTCACGAGCTGAGGTTTAGTCATTGGATTGAATCGGTGGAGCAGGAGGCCGCAATATGAGTCTTGTTCTTAATGCATATACACAACTAGAGAGTGCTGAAACATCTCCAGGGCAAACTTACCTACAAGCACAATATCTAGTAAATGTTCAGCAAGATATTTTGTGTTGTCTGTTTGAGCAGTCTAAAGCTGATGCCGTAAAGAATCATAACCCCTTAACGATTGGCATGAGGGTATATGCGGCAAGACAGGCTGCGAGATTAAGACCAGAAGAGTGGCTCTTCTCATTTGATGGGATGGATGAATTACACGAGGTTCAGTGATGGCTAGTTTTATTGAGGTAAAGCAGTCAGCGCAGGGGCGTTGGTACGGAATTCTAGTAGCTTTAGGTGTGCCAAGTGAGTCGCTGACATCAAGACACAAATCCTGTCCTGCTTGCGGTGGTAAAGACCGATTTAGATTTGATGACCTAAAAGGTCACGGTACTTTCTATTGTGGTGGTGGTGGGCATCCAACTTGGGGTGATGGGTTTGAGTTACTAAAACATATTCATGGTTGGTCAGCATCAGAAGCTAAGGAGCGAGTTGGTAACTATCTGGGTGGTAAGCCAAAGAAAAGCAGTATGTATTC
>CBFHYJ010000093.1:0-2683 GCA_965659945.1 Sedimenticolaceae bacterium
CCAACATCTTTCGCGCCACCCATTAACCATTTCGACATGCAGTTGCGGCAGAAGCCGGCCATGTTCATTAGGTCGATGTTTTGCACATCTTTGCGTTTTTGAAAATGAGAAACGAGCTTGCGCCATGCGAGCGCTTCCATTTGCATTTGTTGTTCTGGTGTCATGAGTGTTCCTAGTGCATGAGGTTAAACATTTGGCGACGTGCTTGATTTACGATTGGGTCGTCTCCCAGCATATCGAGTAATTGGATGAGTGTTTTTCGAGCGGCATCGTCGTTCCAGTTCAGCTCGCGCATCATGATGCCTAACAATTGTTGAATCGCAGATTCAATCTGCCCTTGAGTGATGTCCCGTAGGGCAAGCGTGTAACGAGACTGATGGTCGTTAGCATCTTTTTCTATAGCGGCTTCTGCTGCTGTGATGCTAGCGGGATCTGGTGTGAGTTCGGCAAAGTGAAGCTGGCCGCGAATCTTGCTGATCTCAGGAGAGTTTTGTTGATCTTCGGGTAGGGCATCAATGGCAAATTTTGCAGCATCAAAATTACCAAGCGCTGCATGCGCTTTCGCCATTGCGATCAGGATCAAGTAATTGTTTGGATCGGCAGCTTGGGCCGGCGCGAGGAGTTCGAGTGCTTCTGTAAATTGCCCCATAGCTATCATTTGCTCGGCTTGCGGAAGAACAGAGTTGGTTTCACGAGGGATGTGTTTATCCAGGAAGGCGCGAATCTCAGCTTCGGGTAGTGCGCCGGCAAACTCATCCACCTGAGCGCCATCTTTGAATAGTTTGACAGTAGGAATGCTGCGAATGCCGAATTGTGCCGCAATCTCCTGCTGCTCTTCGGTATTAAGTTTTGCCAGAATGAATTTGCCTTGATATTCCTCAGCTAGCTGGCTGAGAAGCGGCATTAAGATTTGGCAGGGTTGGCACCAGTTGGCCCAAAAATCGATAAGAACCGGTGTCTGTTGGGAGTCGCGCAGAACAACCTGTTCAAAATTCTCTAACGTTAAATTAATGATAAAAGGTGATTCGCTCATCTATAAAAGCCTTGTTGATTGTCATCTGCATGACATAGGGGTGGTAATGCAAGGTTTCAACTTGAATTTGCTTAACTTGCCACAATTTATGGGGCATTGATATGGAGTAAAAGTATGTCAGATCCTATTCAGATAGTTTGCCCAAGTTGTGGTGGTGTAAATCGCGCGCCTGCTGAACGTGCCAAAGAAGCCAAGTGTGGTCATTGCAAGTCAATGCTTTTTCAAGGCATGCCTGTTGATGTGGATGCCGTGAGCTTTGCGAAACATGTGAGTAAGGGTGAGGTGCCATTATTGGTCGACTTTTGGGCATCATGGTGTGGCCCTTGCAAAATGATGGCACCGGCATTTAGTCAGGCGGCGACAACGCTAGAGCCGCGGGTGAGATTGCTAAAGATCAATACTGAGCAGCAATCAGGTCTGGCGGGTCAATTTGGTATTCGTAGCATTCCAACGCTGATGTTGATCCACAAGGGTAGAGAGATCGATCGAATGTCTGGCGCGCTTGATTCGGCTGGTTTAATTGCTTGGACTGAGCAGGCACTGAAAAAAGCCTGAAAGAATTCAATTATTAAAGAATTTTGTAAGATTTCGTCTAGCACCAGGAGGTTGACTCGCGTACAATTTCTTTCTCAGAGTTAGCCGTCAGAGTTGACCCTACCCAAGCCCCTGAACCCTTGCCGAATTGGATCCCAATTGAGAACTTTTTCGGCCACTTGTGTGCGTGACAATGAGCAAACCAGCGATTTTAGTTCTTGAAGATGGCAGCGTTTTTCGCGGTCAATCGATCGGTGCTGACGGCCAGACCGTTGGTGAAGTGGTTTTCAATACAGCCCTCACCGGATATCAAGAGATACTGACTGATCCCTCATATGCGCGTCAGATTGTTACTTTGACCTATCCGCACATTGGCAACACCGGTGTAAATGAAGAAGACGAAGAGTCGGGTGATATTCACGCTGCTGGCTTGGTGATTCGAGATCTACCGCTTCTGGTGAGTAACTTCCGCAGTGAACAAGCACTGGATGCATACCTTCGTGAGCATAATATTGTCGGTATCGCAGATATCGATACCCGTCGTCTAACCCGAATCTTGCGTGAGAAAGGCGCTCAAGCGGGCTGCATTCTCGCAGGTGATTCAGTGGATGAGGCAACCGCACTTGCTGCGGCTAAAGCTTTCCCTGGTCTTAAGGGAATGGATCTGGCTAAGGAAGTCACCACCAAAGCAGCTTATGAGTGGAATGAGACGAGCTGGTCACTAGAGCATGGCCATCAAACGGTTGCTGCTGAAGATCAAAAATTCCATGTTGTCGCTTATGACTTTGGCGTTAAGCGCAACATTCTTCGTATGTTGGTTGATCGCGGCTGCCGTTTGACTGTTGTTCCTGCAAAAACATCAGCTGAAGATGTTATGGCAATGAATCCCGATGGCGTCTTTTTATCGAATGGGCCGGGCGATCCAGAGCCGTGTGATTACGCCATTGATGCAATCAAGACGATTGTTGATTCAGGTAAGCCGACCTTTGGTATTTGCTTGGGGCATCAATTGTTGGCGCTTGCGAGTGATGCCAAAACGATGAAGATGAAGTTTGGTCACCATGGTGCGAACCATCCGGTGCAAAACTTAGATGACAACACGGTGATGATCTCAAG
>CBFHYJ010000094.1:0-2569 GCA_965659945.1 Sedimenticolaceae bacterium
CTTTCTCTCTGAGCTACCCACAAGAGATGATTTTTCGGCTGATCAGATTGCCGAGCAGTTTGGTTCTGATGTTGCCACGCTGATTCAACAAGTCGCACGATTGCGTGAAATTTCGCATCGTGGTGCCAAAACCGATGCGCAAAATATTGAGAGCCTGCGACGTCTTTTGCTTGATTTGACTGGTGATGTGCGCGTGATCTTAATCGTTTTGGTTAAACGATTACGGTTGATGCGCTACCTGAAAAATACCGATGCTGAGATGCAACGCGTTATTGCCTACGAAACGCGTCAAGTGCATGCGCCGTTAGCAAATCGTTTGGGTATCTGGACGGTTAAGTGGGAGCTAGAAGATCTATGTCTGCGTTTCCTTGAGCCTGATCAATACAAAAATCTCGCTAAGCAACTCGACGGTAAGCGATTGGAGCGCGAAAGCTTTGTTGAGAATTTTCTGTGTGAGTTAAGTGAGATCTGTGAAGCAGCTGATATTCATGCGGATGTGATGGGTCGGCCGAAACATATTTTCAGCATTTGGAACAAGATGCGTCAAAAGCAGCTGACTTTTGAGCAGCTGTTTGATGTACGCGCTGTACGGGTGTTAGTTGAAACCGTAGCGCAGTGTTATGAAGCGCTAGGTTTGGTGCACAGCCAGTGGAAGCCTATTGCCAAAGAGTTCGATGATTATATTGCCAATCCAAAGCCCAATGGTTATGCCTCACTCCATACCGCAGTGATTGCTAGCGATGGTAAGCCTGTCGAGATTCAGATTCGCACGCATCAGATGCATGATCATGCAGAGCGTGGTGTTGCCGCACACTGGATGTATAAAGAGGCCAAAGCAAGTGATGCTGCACTAGAGTCGCGTGTTTCGATGATGCGTAATTGGCTTTCGCAAGAGGTGATAACGCATGAGGCAGATGCGGATGAGGTTGAATACGAAGCGCAGCATATTTATGTGCTGACGCCGCAAAATAAAGTCATTGAGCTATCAGCTGGTGCAACGCCTGTGGACTTTGCGTATGCAGTGCATAGTTCGGTGGGTGATCGTTGTCGTGGTGCCAAGATCAATGGTCAGATGGCAACGCTAACGCGTAAGCTACAAAGTGGTGATGTCGTTGAGATCATCACAGCAAAGCAGGGTGGTCCGAGTCGAGATTGGCTGAATGTGTCATCGGGTTATGTCACCACATCGAAAGCGCGAAATCGCATAAAGCATTGGTTTAAGCAGCAAGACTATGAAGAAGATCTACATGAAGGTCGTGCGGCCTTAGATCGTGAGTGTAATCGCAAGCAAATTCCTAAAACTGAGTTGGTTCAGCTCGCCAAGCGCTTTAATTTTAAAAACGTTGATGATCTATATGCGGCTATCGGTCGCGGTGATGTCTCTGCAATACAGGTCGCAAACACCTTGCAGCCCAAAGCGCATGAGACTGACGAAGAGGTGGATGAAAAGATCCGCAAGCGCACCAAGAAGCCGGCTAAGCCTGACAGTAGCTCGGGCCCTGTCATTGTTGGTGGTGTGAATGATCTCCTGACTCATGTAGCTCGTTGTTGTAAGCCAGTACCACCAGATCCAGTGATCGGTTTTATCACCCGTGGTCGTGGCATTACGGTGCACCATCAGGATTGCCGCGTTGTCGATCGTATTGATGAAGCAAATCGGAACCGTTTGATTGATGTGGCCTGGAATGCACATTCGAAGCAGCGTCGGTATGTCGTGGATATCTTGGTAGAGGCCTATGATCGAAAAGGGCTCCTGCGAGATATCACCTCAGTGTTTACGCAGGCCGATGTAGATGTGTTGGCGGTGAAAACACGTTCCGATAAGCGTCATGAGCGGGCAAAGATGCGATTCAGTGTCGAGATAGCCGAATTGGCAGAATTAGAGCGGGTAATGAGCCAATTGGCGCAGGTGCCAGACGTGCAAAGCGTTGGCCGGCAGGTGTAGCAGAAAACCCTTCAGGCAGTTAAACTAAGCGCCGGTTTTTTCAGGAAAAATTGCCGCTCATCGCCTAGACTTTTTAGCGGTGTTCGAGCAGGTGAAAAAGCCCCTATTTTTGAATCTTTAGCAGCCCCTCATTTGTGCTGAAGATTGGTTCAAACTTTTACTTATCTAATTGTTTTTTAAGGAAATTAAAGATGGCAGTCCAGCGCACTATCTCTATCATTAAGCCAGACGCAGTTGCTAAAAACGTCATTGGCGACATCTACAATCGTTTCGAAAAGGCCGGTTTGCGTGTTGTTGCAGCAAAAATGGTGCACTTGAGCGAAGAAGAAGCCGGTGGTTTCTACGCGGTTCACAAAGAGCGTCCTTTCTTTGGTGAATTGGTTGCTTTCATGACTTCTGGTCCAGTGATGGTTCAGGTATTGGAAGGTGAGAATGCGATCGAGAAAAACCGTGAGCTGATGGGTGCAACTAACCCAGCAGAAGCAGCAGCCGGCACTATTCGCGCTGATCACGCATCAACTATCGATGAAAACGCAGTCCACGGTTCAGACGGTGAAGATACCGCGGCAACAGAGATTGCGTATTTCTTCCCTGAAGGTATTTGCGAGCGTACTCGCTAATCAT
>CBFHYJ010000095.1:0-2248 GCA_965659945.1 Sedimenticolaceae bacterium
GAAGAAAGCAGAAGATTGAGCTGATGCAACGATAGCTGCGATAGCGAAGATCTTTTTCATGACAGATGTCCTTAAAAAATGTTTAAAAATGATTCCGGAGCCACACTCCGATGAGCATTAGTATATTAGTATTTGGTGGAATTACAAGTTAATTATTCACTTGTTTGAACAGATTTTTGGATTATCAAACTTAGACAGGCACAAAAAAGGGCGCCGAAGCGCCCTTTTCGATCTGAAGAATCAGATTACTTAGCAGCTGGTGCGTAAGGCGCATCAGACGCTGACATGCTTGCAGACTCGTTACGCTGAACGTTTACACCAACGTTACGTGACTGCTTAGTCTTAACGTTCATGTCCATAGAGAAGGTAGCTTCACCTTCACCAGTTGCGTTACCCGCAGTGTTCATAGAACCGTTGTTAGCACCGTTCATGTTGCCGTTGCTGTTGTCGAAGAACGCAGAAGCTTGAGCTGATGCGATGATTGCTGCGATAGCGATGATCTTTTTCATGGGTTTATCCTCTTAATGAAACCTGTGGTTGAGCGATATGCCCTTCCAATGACGATAAGAATATTAGCGTTTACTTAAATAGTCAAGGCTTAATTACAATTATTCGCCCAGTTTGTCTAGAAAATTGGTACTGAGACATCTGTTAGCAAATCGATGCTTTAAATTGAAAATAAATTAGCTTTCGAAACCTTTGCCCTGTAATCGACGTAATCGGTCGCGTAGCTTGGCGGCCTCTTCGAATTTTAGGTCTCGCGCCAGGGCGTACATCTCTTTTTCAATTTTTTTGATCTCGCGCGCCGCCTTGATCGGATCAATCACTTCGTAATCCGCGCCCTCTTCAGCCGCTAAGCGATATTTACGCGCAATAGCACTACCGCCAGGTACTGACGCTTCCATGATGTCGGCGACTGATTTGGTAATGGTTTTTGGTTGAATGCCATGCTTCTCGTTATGCGCCACCTGCTTTTCTCGGCGGCGAGCGGTTTCATCCATCGCGCGCTTCATTGAGCCGGTGATTTTATCGCCATACAAGATCGCTTTACCTCTGGCATTACGTGCCGCACGACCAATGGTTTGAATCAATGAGCCTTCAGAGCGCAAGAAACCTTCTTTATCCGCATCGAGAATCGCAACCAGAGATACCTCGGGCATATCTAAACCTTCGCGCAATAAGTTGATGCCGACCAACACATCAAACTCACCAAGGCGAAGATCTCGAATGATCTCAACCCGCTCAACGGTATCGATGTCTGAATGCAGATAGCGCACCCGAATGTCGTGCTCCATCAAATAGTCGGTCAGATCTTCTGACATGCGCTTGGTGAGTGTGGTCACTAACACACGGTCGCCCATCTCTACCCGTGCATTAATCTCAGAGAGCAGATCATCCACTTGGGTACTGGCAGGTCGCACTTCAACCTCAGGGTCGATCAGACCGGTCGGACGCACCACCTGCTCGACGATGGCACCTGAATGTTCTGCCTCGTAATCGCGTGGTGTGGCGGTGACATAAATCGTCTGCGGTGAGCGCGCTTCGAACTCTTCAAACTTTAGCGGACGGTTATCGAGCGCCGACGGTAAACGGAAGCCATATTCGACCAAGGTCTCTTTACGTGAACGGTCGCCGCGATACATGGCACCGAGCTGAGGCACGGTGACGTGTGATTCGTCGATCACCAGCAAGCTGTTCTCAGGCAAGTAATCAAACAATGTCGGTGGGCCATCACCTGGATCACGTCCTGATAGATAGCGAGAGTAGTTCTCGATACCCGAGCAATAGCCGAGCTCTAACATCATCTCGATATCAAACTGAGTACGCTGCTCTAAGCGCTGCGCTTCGAGTAGCTTTTGATTGCTGCGCAATTGCTCTAGGCGCTCTTTGAGCTCTACTTTGATGTTATCGATGGCACCCAAGATGATGTCGCGCGGGGTGACATAGTGAGTTTTGGGATACACGGTGTAGCGCGGCACTTTGCGAAGTACTTCACCGGTTAAGGGATCGAATAGGCTTAAACCTTCGATCTCATCATCAAACATCTCGAGACGAATCGCCTCGTCATCCGATTCTGCAGGGAAGATGTCGATCACATCACCACGCACCCGATAGGTACCGCGCGCTAACTCGATGTCATTACGCGTGTATTGCATATCCGCTAGACGGCGCAACATGGTGCGCTGTTCAATGCGCTCACCTCGCGACAGGTGTAATACCATGCTCAGGTACTGACGGGGATCACCCA
>CBFHYJ010000096.1:0-2179 GCA_965659945.1 Sedimenticolaceae bacterium
CCTAACCGGATTGGTCAGGGCATTGAGTTTGACTACTGTTGTTGTCACGCGGCATTTGCGATGCGTGACGATGGTTACGAAACCATCATGGTGAACTGTAACCCAGAGACAGTATCAACTGACTACGACACATCAGACCGTTTGTATTTTGAGTCGCTGACGCTCGAAGACGTGCTTGAAATAATTCATATAGAACAGCCGAAAGGCATCATTGTTCAATATGGTGGTCAGACGCCATTGAAGCTTGCTGAAGAACTAGAAGCCGCAGGAGCGCCAATCATTGGCACCTCGCCAGATTCAATCGACTTGGCAGAAGACCGTGAGCGTTTCCAAAAGCTGGTTGATGACTTAGGTCTTAAACAGCCACCTAACCGTACAGCGACCGCTGAAGATCAGGCGGTTAAGCTTGCCGAAGAAATCGGTTATCCATTAGTGGTGCGTCCATCATATGTATTGGGTGGCCGCGCCATGGAGATTGTTCACGATAACGAAGATTTAGAACGTTATATGCGTGAAGCGGTCAGCGTGTCGAATGATTCGCCTGTGCTACTTGATCGTTTCTTAGATGATGCAATCGAAGTGGATATCGATGCGATTTGTGACGGCAAAGATGTTTTGATCGGCGGCATCATGGAGCATATCGAGCAAGCTGGTGTGCACTCTGGTGACTCGGCATGTTCATTGCCGCCTTACACGCTGAATCAAGAAGTACAGGATCGCATGCGTGAACAAATTAAGGCACTAGCGCATGGCTTGAATGTTGTTGGTTTGATGAATACGCAGTTTGCTATTAAGGATGATGATATTTATCTGCTTGAGGTGAATCCACGTGCCTCTCGTACAGTGCCGTTTGTCTCTAAAGCGACCGGGCGTCCTTTGGCAAAAGTTGCTGCACGTTGTATGGCAGGTAAGTCGTTAGCCGAGCAGGGCGAGTTAGAGGAAATCATTCCTAAGCACTATTACGTTAAGGAAGCGGTATTCCCATTCAATAAATTCCCAGGCATCGATACCATTTTGGGTCCTGAGATGAAGTCGACTGGTGAGGTTATGGGTGTAGCGCCAACTTTCGGCGCGGCTTTTTCGAAAGGTTTAGAGGGTGGCAGTCAGTGTTTGCCACGTTCAGGTAAGGTGTTGATTTCAGTTCGCGAACTGGACCGTCAGCGTGCTATTCAGGTTGCTAAGGATCTGAAAGAGCTGGGCTTTGAGATTGCAGCAACCCGTGGCACTGCTCGCGAAATTAAAGCAGCTGGTATTGAGTGTGAGATCGTCAACAAGGTAGCGGAAGGTCGTCCACATGTTGTCGATATGATTAAGAATAATGAGTTCTCTATCATCATGAACACAACAGAAGGTAAGCAGGCGATTCTCGACTCACGTTCGATTCGTGCGTCTGCTTCACAACACAAGGTTAGTTACTTCACGACTATCAACGGTGCAGAAGCCGCAGTGATGGCTTTGCGTCATCCAGATGAAGTGATTGTTAATAGTCTGCGTTCTTTGCAGTCATAAAGGAATCAGCTATGGATAAACATCCTATGACACTTGCTGGCGCTGAAAAATTGCGCGTTGAGTTAAGTGATTTAAAACAAGTTAAACGTCCAGCAGTGATTGCTGCGATTTCAGAAGCGCGCGAGCACGGCGACTTAAAAGAAAACGCTGAATACCATGCAGCGCGTGAACAGCAAGGTTTTATTGAAGGTCGTATCAAGGATATCGAAGCAAAGCTATCGCATGCTCAGATCATTGATGTCACCTCGCTAAATGCCAATGGCAAAGTAGTGTTCGGTGCAACGGTCGTTTTGTTAGATATCAATACTGATGAAGAAAAGACCTATCAGATCGTTGGTGTTGATGAAGCTGATATTAAGATCAACAAGATTTCGGTCTCTTCACCTGTTGCCCGTGCTTTGATTGGTAAAGAAGAGGGTGATGAGGTTGCCATGGAAGTGCCAGGCGGCACCCATGAGTTCGCGATTTTGGAAGTTCGCTACGTTTAAACTTTAAGCTGAAGGTATCGCTACTTTTGGCTTCTTAGTGTTGCGACGGAAAAGAATCGCTATCTGACCAATGTGCTGAATCAACTCGGCACCCGTGCTTTCCGTGATTTTAGCGATGGTGTCGAGGCGCTCTTCCTTCTCGGCAGCAATTTTGACTTTGATCAGCTCGTGAGTGTCTAACG
>CBFHYJ010000097.1:0-2066 GCA_965659945.1 Sedimenticolaceae bacterium
TCTGCAGAGCAGGGTTGTATGTACTCAGCTATCGTAAATGATATGCACCGTGCAGCAGGTCGTTCTGGTGTGGGTGCTGTTATGGCGTCCAAGAATGTTAAAGCGCTGGCCGTTCGCGGTACTAAAGGTGTTGGCAACATCAAAGACCCAATGGGCTTTATGAAGGCGACCGAAGAGGGCAAGAAGGTATTGCGTGAGAACGCGGTTACTGGCCAAGGTCTACCCGCTTACGGTACTCAAGTGCTCATGAACGTGATCAACGGCATGGGTGCGCTACCAACGCGCAACATGAGCGAGGTTCAGTTCGAAGGTGCTGAGAATATCTCGGGTGAAGCAATGCACGAGCCACGCGAAAGTGATGGCAAGCCGAATCTCACCACGAATGCTGCGTGTTTCGGTTGTACGATCGCTTGTGGTCGTATTTCTACGATTGATAAAAATCACTTCTCCGTTGAAAACAAACCTCAGTACTGGGGTGCATCGGGTGGCTTGGAATATGAAGCAGCATGGGCGCTCGGTGCTGATACCGGTGTGGGTGATTTGGATGCACTGACCTACGCCAACTTTGTGTGTAACGAAGATGGTATGGACCCTATTACCTTGGGTGCAACGGTTGCTGCTGCGATGGAGCTTTATAAGATCGGTGCGATAACTAAAGAGCAAACCGGCGGTATTGAATTTAACTTTGGCTCAGCAGAAGCGTTGGCCGCTGCAGTTGAGTGGGTCGCATCAGGAGAAGGCTTTGGAGCTGATCTCGCATTGGGCTCAAAGCGTATGTGTGAGAAGTATGGTCATCCAGAGCTTTCTATGACGGTTAAAGGTCAGGAGTTTCCAGCGTACGATCCACGTGGCGTGCAGGGCATGGGTTTGACTTATGCAACCTCTAATCGTGGTGCCTGTCACTTGCGTTCGTACACCATCGCTTCTGAAGTGCTCGGTATTCCGGTGAAGACCGATCCGCTTGAGACCGAAGGCAAAGCTGCCTTGGTTAAAGCATTCCAGGATGCGACAGCGGCATTCGATTCATCAGGCCTGTGTCTGTTTACCTCGTTCGCTTGGAGTTTGGACGATGTGGCACCTCAGCTCGATACCGCATGTGAAGGTGGTTGGAGTACTGAGAAATTGGTCGAGGTAGGTGAGCGTATCTGGAACCTTGAGCGTGAATACAACCGCTTAGCAGGCTTTACCGCAGCGGATGACACCTTGCCTAAGCGTCTGTTGAAGGATGCAGCTAACGTAGGTCCTGCAGCGGGACGCGTTAATGATCTGGATAAGATGTTGCCTGAATACTACGAGCTTCGTGGTTGGACAACAGATGGCGTGGTAACTGACGAGACCAAAGCGCGTCTCGGTTTGTAATCCGTTAAGACCTCATTGCAAGGCCTCGAAAGAGGCCTTGCTTGATTTTACGCATAGCAAAAGGTTTTCAAGATGCAGCATGTGATCATTGGTGCTGGCCCAGCAGGCGTTGTAGCCGCTGAAACAATTCGTAAAGCTGATCCTTCAGCAAAAGTCACTTTGATTGGTAACGAACCGGAGAACCCGTATTCTCGTATGGCAATCCCTTATTACTTAGTGGGTCAGATTCCAGAAGAGGGAACGCACTTGCGTAAAACGGCGTGTCACTTTGAAGACAACAGCATTGAGGTGCGCAAAGAGCATGTTGCTAAAGTGGATACCGCCTCAAATAGCTTAACGCTTGAGTCGGGTGATACGGTGAGTTACGACCGCCTATTGATTGCTACTGGCTCGCGCCCAATTCATTTGCCGATTCACGGCGCTGACCAACCTGGTGTAGTGAACTGTTGGACGCTAGAAGACGCACGCCAGATCGCCTCTGTGTGTAAGGCGGGCAATAAAGCAGTATTGATTGGCGCTGGCTTCATTGGCTGCATCATTCTTGAAGCATTAGCTCGTAGTGGTGTAGAGCTGACAGTAGTCGAAGCTGAAAACCGCATGGTGCCGCGCATGATGAATGATGCGGCAGGTGGTTTGATTAAAGATTGGTGTGAGCAGCAAGGTGTTGCGGTACGTACCTCTAGTCGTGTGAAGTCCATTAAAGGTGG
>CBFHYJ010000098.1:0-1950 GCA_965659945.1 Sedimenticolaceae bacterium
TTGTCGGTTTCTAGATCGAGTAGGTTTTCATCACGGGATACAGGATCACCGGGTTTCTTGTGCCAAGTCAGTACCGTTGCGTCGGTTACGGATTCAGGCAGGGTGGGTACGCGAACATCAGTCATGTTTATCCTCTCAGGTCCATTTCGCGATTAACTTCGCCGGTGAGTGCGTCGTCGATCAGTTGATCTTGTTCTTCTTGGTGAACTTTTGAATATCCCGTTGCTGGTGCAGCGGCAGACTTACGGCCTGCATATTGCGCACGTAAGCCCCTTTCATGCAGCCAAGCAAAACGGTGTTTGATTTGATCCCAAGCACCTTGGTTTTGTGGCTCTTCTTGGCACCAGATGAATTGCTCAGCATTAATGTATTGGCCGACTACTTCTGCCACGCGATCGTGTGGGAAAGGGTAAAGCTGTTCGATACGTACGATGGCGACGTGCTTTAGCTCTCGGCTACGGCGCGCTTGCAGTAGATCGTAATAAACCTTGCCGCTACACATCACCACACGAGTCACTTCATCGGCTTCGATTGGATCAATCTCGTCAATGACGGTTTCAAATTCACCATGGCTTAAACTTTCCAAAGGCGAGGTGGCTAATGGGTTACGCAAAATACTCTTTGGTGAGAAAACGATTAGCGGATGACGGAAAGGTCGAATCATCTGACGCATTAGTAAGTGGAATATTTGTGCTGGCGTACTTGGAATACATACTTGCATGTTGTGCTCAGCACACAGCTGCATGTAACGCTCGATACGTGCTGATGAGTGCTCTGGGCCTTGGCCTTCGTAACCGTGAGGTAGCAACATAGTCAAACCACAGTACAAGCCCCACTTAGCGCCAGCTGAGCTAATGAATTGATCGATCACGACTTGTGCGCCGTTCGCGAAGTCACCGAATTGAGCTTCCCAAATGGTTAAGGTATTCGGTTCTGCTGTTGCATAGCCATATTCAAAGGCAAGTACCGCCTCTTCAGAGAGGACTGAGTCAATAACAGTAAAATTAGGTTGGTCTTCGCGGATCTCACGCAAGGAAACATAGCTTTCACCGGTCTCTTGATTGCGCCACATCGCATGACGGTGGAAGAAGGTGCCGCGACGACAGTCTTGGCCGGACAAACGAACCGGATAGCCCATATCAAGCAGGCACGCATAGGCCATGTTCTCAGCAAAGCCCCAGTCGATCAGTTTGTCCCCGTTCGCCATGGATTGACGGTCGGAAAGAATCTTTTCAACACGAGGGTGCAACGGGAAGCCAGCAGGCGGTATGAAGATCTTTCCAGCGAGTGCAGTAATACGTGCGTTTTTAACAGCGGTTTTTGCAGGAGACTCCCAAGTGGCGCCTTTATATTTTTCCCAATCAACCAAGATGCGACCTTCAAGGTCATCTTCGGTAGCGCGGCCAACACATTCGCCGGCTTCAAATCGTTCGCGCAGGTCGCTAACTTTCTTTTGCGCAAAGTCAGCCTCAATAACTCCTGTACTGACTAGCTTGTTGGCATACCGCGCACGAGTGGTTTCACGACTGCGGATGTTTTTGTACATGCTCGGCTGTGTTACTGCAGGCTCATCGGCTTCGTTATGACCATGGCGGCG
This sequence comes from Sedimenticolaceae bacterium, assembly GCA_965659945.1. Taxonomy (GTDB): domain Bacteria; phylum Pseudomonadota; class Gammaproteobacteria; order Chromatiales; family Chromatiaceae; genus VMDJ01. The sequence goes on from CBFHYJ010000098.1 coordinate 1,598, forward strand.
ATAACAGACTAAGTCGATTACCACGTCTTTATGGAAGCGCTTGCGATAGTCGAATGCTAAGCGAGTTACAAAAATAACGGCTTCAGGGTCATCACCATTCACGTGGAAGATGGGTGCTTGGACCATTTTTGCTACGTCAGTACAGTAGGTTGTTGAGCGACTATCTAAAGCATTCGAGGTGGTGAAGCCAATTTGGTTATTCACAACAACATGGATCGTGCCTCCAACGGCATAGCCACGAACCTGAGACATATTGAAGGTTTCCATCACTACACCTTGGCCTGCGAAGGCAGCATCTCCGTGGATGCTGATGGGGATAATCATGTCGCCTTCTTTATCGCCGTAGCGTTGTT
>CBFHYJ010000099.1:0-1904 GCA_965659945.1 Sedimenticolaceae bacterium
GGATGGAAAAATGGAAGTAGGTGCGATTCGACTGACTGAACATGGCGGCCCTGATGTATTGCAGTGGCAAAGCGTTGATCTGCCAGCGCCAGCGGCTAATGAAATTCAGGTTCGTCATCATGCGGTGGGTTTGAATTACATTGATGTCTATCACCGCTCTGGCATCTATCCAACGCCTGAGACTCCATGCGGTATCGGTATGGAAGCGGCTGGCATTGTTGAGGCAGTGGGTGAATCGGTTTCTGATATTAAGGTCGGTGATCGCGTAGCTTATGCATCGCAGCCTCTAGGTGCGTATTCCGAGGCGCGAAATATTGCGTCTGATCGTGTTGTGCTACTGCCGGATGCCATCAGTTATGACCAAGGTGCGGCAATAATGCTTCAAGGTATGACGGTTGAATACCTACTGCAACGCACCTACCAGCTTAAATCAGGTGACACGGTGTTATTCCAAGCCGCTGCCGGTGGTGTAGGTTTGCTGTTTTGTCAGTGGGCTAAATCACTCGGTGCACGTGTGATTGGTACTGTGGGTAGCGAAGAGAAAGGTGAGATCGCTAAGGCGGCTGGCTGTAGCGATGTGATCTATTACCGTCATGAGGATGTGCCAGCTCGCGTAAAAGAGCTTACCGATGGCAAGGGTGTGCCAGTGGTGTTTGACGGTATTGGTAAAGACACCTGGGAGATGTCGCTAGCGAGCTTGGCGCCGCGTGGTTTGATGGTGACCTTTGGTAATGCCTCGGGCAAGGTGCCGCCGTTTGATATTAATCGTCTCAGTGCCATGGGTTCTTTGTATGTAACCCGTCCGACATTGATGACTTATACCGCTGATTCAGGTGAGATGCGTAAGTCCGCGAATGATCTGTTCAAGAAGGTGATGAATGGCGATGTGGATATCAAAATTAATCAGCAGTATTTGCTAAGAGAAGCTGCCGAAGCACATCGTGCCTTAGAAGCACGTGAAACAACCGGTTCAACGATCTTTAACGTTTAAACTGCTTTACCAATCGAGCAATCAATATCACGGTGGCGATCAGCGCCACCGCGATTAAACCGTGCTTAACGGTATCCGCATCCCCGCTTGCAAGAGATTTCCCCGCAAAGCCTAGCCAGCTATAGGCAAATGCGCCCGGCGCCATAAAGATAAAACTTGCTATGACATAGGGTAGCGCTCTGATATTGCTTAAGCCCAAGGCATAGTTCAATAAATTGAAAGGAAACAAAGGAACCAATCGTGTCAGGGCAACAAATCGCCATCCTTCGTCGGAAACACCTTTGATGAGCTTCTGGGTGAACTGATTGGCTTTTTTCTCAACCCAGTCGTGCGCCAGATAGCGTGCAATCAAAAAGCTGAATGTAGCGCCGAGTGTCGCACCGCTAAGACTATATAAAGTGCCGAAGTAGGGGCCAAATAAGGCACCACCGAGCAAAGTCATCGCGAGGCCAGGTAAAAACAACACGGTACCTATGGCGTAAGCGAGAGTGAAAATCAACGGCGCATAGATGCCGGCTTGTTCAATAGTTTGGCGAATTGACTCGAAATTGACATGCTCTTGATTGGTGGCAGCCAGTACAATCAAAAGTAGTAAGACAGCAATAAAAATGATGCGTTGATTCATATGCAACAGGCTTTGAAGAATTACCTAGTAGTTACTGGAGGCTATTGGGCGTTTACCTTAACAGACGGCGCAATCCGTATGTTGGTTGTGCTGTATTTTCATACCTTGGGTTACTCGCCTTTCGAAGTGGCGATGCTGTTTTTGTTTTACGAATTCTTTGGCATCGTGACGAATTTAGTCGGGGAGAAGGACGAAGAGCTCGTGCGCGCCGTGCGCAACTGCGAAAACAGAGGCGTGGCCGTGGAGGGGGCGTTTTCGCGCAAGCGGAGCTTCCGCAAGAAGTTCAAG
>CBFHYJ010000100.1:0-1578 GCA_965659945.1 Sedimenticolaceae bacterium
AGCTGACAATCACTGAAGATGCTTTACGAGATATCGTGCGTTTTTATACTCGCGAGGCGGGTGTGCGTGGCTTAGAGCGTGATGTATCGAAGATTTGCCGCAAGGTCGTCAAGAATATCTTGATGAGCACAGCAAAGAAGAAGCTAAAAATCAAAGTCTCAGCTAAAGAGCTTGAGGAATACTTGGGTGTTAAGCGTTTCCGTTATGGCTTGGCAGATGATGAAGATCAGATTGGCCAGGTAACTGGTTTGGCATGGACTGAGGTGGGTGGCGAGTTGCTACGTATCGAAACAGGTTTAGCTCCAGGTAAAGGTCGTTTAACCCATACGGGTCAGTTGGGTGATGTGATGAAAGAATCCATCCAAGCGGCAATGACTGTCGTAAGAAGTCGCTCGCAGGCATTGGGCTTGAATGAAGACTTTTACGAGAAATTGGATGTGCATATTCACGTACCAGAAGGTGCTACACCTAAAGACGGCCCAAGTGCCGGTATCGGTATGTGTACTGCTTTAGTCTCGGCGCTAACCAATATTCCAGTGCGTGCGGATGTCGCGATGACGGGTGAGATTACCTTGCGTGGTGAGGTGCTTCCGATTGGTGGATTAAAAGAAAAACTATTGGCGGCACTTCGTGGTGGCATTAAGACTGTTTTAATTCCAAGAGATAACGAACGTGATTTGGTTGAGATGCCGGATAACATCAAAGAAGGTCTTGAGATTCGTCCAGTTCAATGGATCGATGAGGTGTTAGAAGTGGCGTTAACCATGCAGCCAACACCTCGAGTGGATGCTGAAGAGGTTAAAGATGCGCCAAAAGCGTCTAAAAGCTCAAAAGCGAACAAGGGTAAGACGCGAGCACATTAGGAAACTCTTAATAAATTAGCCCGAAAGCCTTATAAATAAAGGCTTTCGGGATTTTTTTGCTTGACCTATGCCCAGTTTATTCGAGTAAAATAAATACATTCGAATTAAGCAATTTCGTTTCGATAAGAATTTTTACGATCGAGTTTTAATTCGGTCGATTATCACCAAAGGGGAGATCAAATAATGAATAAAACAGAACTGATCGATGCAATGGCAGAAGCAGCAGATATCTCAAAAGCAGCTGCAGGTCGTGCATTAGACGGTATGATTGATGCGATCACCGGTGCAGTAAAATCCAACGACACTGTATCAATTATCGGTTTCGGCACTTTTGCTTTGAGCGAGCGTGCGGCACGTAAAGGTCGTAATCCAAAGACTGGTGAAGAGATTCAAATCAAAGCATCTAAGTCACCTAAATTTAAAGCTGGTAAAGCGTTCAAGGATGCTGTAAATTAACCGCTCCTGAAATTTCGGGTGCTTAGCTCAGCTGGGAGAGCATCGCCCTTACAAGGCGAGGGTCGCAGGTTCGATCCCTGCAGCACCCACCACGAAATGGAGTGGTAGTTCAGTTGGTTAGAATACCGGCCTGTCACGCCGGGGGTCGCGGGTTCGAGTCCCGTCCACTCCGCCAAAATAGAGAGCCCAAGTTCATTTGAACTTGGGTTTTTTATTGCTTGCACAAAAAAATAAGTCCTTATATTTCAATAGCTTGCAA
>CBFHYJ010000101.1:0-1572 GCA_965659945.1 Sedimenticolaceae bacterium
ATGATGTATCAGTAAGAGTTGGCTATGAAGTGATAAAAGCTGACGATAGAACATTAATTTCCTCGGGTAGCCGACAAATTTCTTTAGGTTGTCAGCGTAAGTACGGATATCAAAGATTCATTTATACCATTACTAAATAGATTCAAATTCATTCATCGTGAATTTAAAAACGATTGCTTAAGTTACTAAGAAGCATGTGTAGAAGCTATGAAAATTCCATTGTGTGTAGTTTGTATATTATTTAGTCAGGTTGTTTTCGCTGACAAATTTACAATGAAAGAGCTTCATTGGGGAATGTCTGGTGATGAGATTGCATCTGTATTGGGCGTTAAAGTCATTAATAAGTCATTCAAAGAAATGACATCAAAATTCCCCGTCATATCTTGTAAAGACGCCATTCCAAATTTGCAGAATATGAATGATTCTATTTGGAAAAATGTTTATGAAGTCGATGCTAATCAAATTTGGACGTATGGAAAATTTGGGGGCTGGGTTGCCAATTGTGTCGAGCCAATTAAATATAACAATGATTTTAAGATTCAAAAGAACAGAAAACTTATTGGAGCATTACCCGGGCTTTATTCACTATCTTTGACCCTTCCCGGTATTAGGAGTGGTAATCAAAACGGCTACAAGATGAGAGATGTAATTAATATCTTCAGTAAGCGTTTCGATTTAGAGATTACAGAAGGCATGATTGTAAAAAACACAGATCCAGTTGAAGTAGTGCCGGCGTTAGAAGCAAAGCATTCAGGAAGTGATTATGAGATAACGCTTTACGAGCAGTTTTTACAAGAGCCAGAGCTGGATCATGTCATAAATGTCCTTATTTATAATCCAGAATATGTAAAAAAAGAACGTGAGATAGATTTACAGCTTCGCAATAAGGACAAGCTCAGCCAAGACTTTTAAAGACTCATATAAGTTTTGGCGTAGTTTTTTAGTCAATCATGCTAAAAAAGTTAACCCCGCCGAAGCGGGGTTGTGACTAGAAAGAACAGATGCCGACAAAAGTCATTTCCGGTAGCCGCTGTGATCCTGGTCATTACCTCATTGGTTAAAGTCGATAAGAGTTAAATGCGCATTAAGCTGCAATTTCTTTACGTTAAATTTCCCAAGTGAAGACCTATCACACGGCGAGTTTCTATCAGGAAGCTCATGCCGTTCTGCATTTTGAAATTTAGTTCAGATCCCAGCTTTTCCCAATTAAATTTTCTAATTTCAAGAGATAAGAAAAATTACATGGCGATTTCAGTGCGTTTGAATTCGCCATCGATAGATTAAGCCATTGCTTCCAAGCCAATGCTGATCGCAAAGTAGAAGAAAAATAACGCTACAGCAATAGACAATATTCGTCGCCAAACCGATTCAGCGTGTAAACGATCTTTGAAGAATAAAGTGCTGCCAATCAGGCCTGCGAGATAAGTTTGGCTGATGACCTGAACGATAATGAACATGCTGACGTAAGTGGCCCAATGATTAGGGTAGGCGGGATCTATAAATTGCACAAAGAATGAGGCAAAAAAGAGGATCGCCTTTGGGTTAACTAGACTAATCGCAAGCGCTGAACGA
>CBFHYJ010000102.1:0-1560 GCA_965659945.1 Sedimenticolaceae bacterium
GGCTTTGGTGTGGGTGAGGCACACAATGGCGGCTATGCCGGTCGTGCCCGCGTTTCAGGTGATTGGCTGGTAAAGCTCCCAGCTGGTTTAACCACGCGTGATGCGATGGCGGTTGGAACAGCGGGTTACACTGCGGCGTTATGTGTGATGGCGCTTCAAGATCATGGAACTAAGCCAGCCGACGGTAAGATTTTGGTCACTGGTGCGGCAGGTGGTGTGGGTTCTGTTGCCACAGCGTTGCTCGCAAACCTCGGCTATGAGGTGGTTGCCGTGACTGGTCGTCCCGAGCAAGCGGATTTCTTGAAGTCATTAGGTGCGAGCGATATCGCGGCACGGGGTGATTTTGCTGATAAGGCGCGTCCTTTGGCGAAAGAGCTGTGGGCGGGGGCGGTCGATGTGGCCGGCGGTAACACCCTGGCCAATGTGATCAGTCAAATTAAGCGCCACGGTGCGGTTTCTGCCTGCGGCTTAGCTGAATCCATGTCGCTGCCTACCTCGGTAGCGCCTTTCATTCTGCGTGGCGTAACCCTATACGGAATTGACTCTGTGATGGCGCCAATGGCGCAGCGTGAACGTGCTTGGGAGCTGATCGTGAACCACCTTCCGCTCGATTTGTTGCATAGCCTGACCGAAGAAGTGGGCTTTGATGAGCTACCGGATTTGGGTAAAAAGATCCTCGAGGGCCAAGTTCGTGGTCGCTTGGTGGTTAAAATTCCAAGCTAATTCAATCAATTAGTTCATTTTCTAGGCAGATTTCGCTCCCCTAAACTTTTTCGGGGTGCTGCCCTTGACTTCTCAACCTTCGCCCATACTATTAGCACTCCATTGAGGTGAGTGCTAATGGGTAGTGCTCACGATTTTTGTCATTTCCATCAGGAGTTTGATGCATATGAATATCCGTCCATTGCACGACCGCGTTGTTATCCGTCGTAAGGCCGAAGAGACCACTAGCCCGGGCGGCATCGTTCTGCCAGATGCGGCAACTGAGAAGCCAGTTCAAGGCGAAGTTATCGCAGTTGGTAACGGCAAAGTGACTGACAGCGGTGAGGTTCGTCCTCTCGACGTGAAAGTCGGCGACATCGTTATGTTCGGCAAGTTCTCGGGTACCGAAGTAAAGATCGGTGGCGAAGAAGTGCTGGTCATGCGCGAAGAAGACATCATGGGTGTGATCGAAGGCTAATGCCGGTCACAGTCAATCAAGAAAAGAATTTAGGAAGTAAAAATGGCTGCTAAAGAAGTTAAGTTTGGTGATGACGCGCGTAAGCGCATGCTGAAAGGTGTGAACATTTTGGCTGACGCGGTTAAAGCAACACTAGGCCCTAAAGGTCGCAACGTTGTTTTAGAGAAGTCGTTCGGCGCACCTACCATTACTAAAGACGGTGTATCTGTAGCGAAAGAGATCGAACTGAAAGATAAGTTCGAGAACATGGGCGCACAGATGGTTAAAGAAGTTTCTTCTCAAACCAACGACGTGGCCGGTGACGGTACAACTACCGCTACCGTTTTGGCGCAAGCGATGGTTCGCGAGGGCATGAAAGCAGTTGCTGCTGGCATGAACCC
>CBFHYJ010000103.1:0-1494 GCA_965659945.1 Sedimenticolaceae bacterium
TGCATCTAAACCCATGTGTATTCTCTCTTTGTTTATTGACGACCCGAGTGACCAAAACCACCCGCGCCACGCTCGCTCTCATCAAACGAGTCAACCACTTCAAACTCCGCACGCACCACAGGCATAAACATCAGCTGCGCAATGCGCTCACCCACTTCAACGCGGAAACTCTCTTGGCCGCGGTTCCAACAAGAAACAAACAACTGACCCTGATAATCCGAATCGATCAAGCCAACTAGGTTACCCAACACAATGCCGTGCTTATGACCCAAACCAGAGCGCGGCAAAATCACTGCTGCTAAATCTGGATCGCCAATATGAATCACGATACCGGTCGGAATCAGTTCAGTTTCACCTGGTGCTAAATCCAATGGCGCATCGAGCATCGCACGCAAATCCATTCCCGCTGAACCATCAGTGGCATACGCAGGTAATGGAAACTCGTTACCAATTCGAGGATCAAGTACTTTGAGTTGTAGTTTTTGCATGGTAGTGCTCTTCAATTAATGTCATCAGTTGTTTTGCCAGCTCGCGCTTTGGTTGCTGCGGCAATTGCGTTTGACCTTCAGGCCAGACAACCAATAGCGCATTGTCTTCGGTATCAAAACCTTGTTGATCGCCAACCCAATTGGCCGCAATCATATCGAGCTGCTTGTCGTTAAGCTTGTCAGTGGCGTATTGCTCAAGATCATTTGTCTCTGCAGCAAAGCCCACACAGAAAGGTCGCTCCGCACTGGCTGCAACCTCTCGCAAAATATCCGGATTCTTTACCAAGTTCACCGTTAAGGTGTCTTCAGTCTTTTTAATCTTTTTATCAGCGACATATTCCGCACGGTAATCCGCTACAGCCGCTGCTGCGATGAAGATATCCACACCGTCGAGTTGATTCATCACCGCGCCATACATCTCATCAGCCGAGCTCACCTCTGTGAGGGCACAGCCATCTGGCGCCTGAAGACTGACAGGACCGGATACCAAGATAACCTCTGCACCAGCAAGACGTGCCGCATTCGCCAAGGCATAACCCATCTTGCCCGAGCTGCGATTACTGAGATAACGCACCGCATCAATCGGCTCTCGTGTTGGGCCAGCGGTAATCATCACGCGTTTACCCGATAAAGGTCCAAGTTCAAACAATTCAGCTGCCGCAGCAAGAATCTCTGCTGGCTCAACCATGCGACCAGGGCCCACATCACCACACGCTTGTTCGCCAACCGCAGGACCAATCAGCTTGACGCCTTGAGCGGTTAATTTGCTTTGATTCTCTTGTGTCGCTGGGTGCGCCCACATCTTTTCGTTCATCGCAGGCGCAATCAGCACTGGCGCTTGAGTTGCCAAACTAATTGTCAGCAACAAATTATCAGCCGCACCCATCACAAGCTTCGCCATGAAGTCAGCTGTAGCAGGTGCAATGACCATCGCATCCGCCCAACGCGCTAATTCGATATGCCCCATCGCCGCTTCTGCATCAGCATCAAACAGCTGATCGCGCAC
>CBFHYJ010000104.1:0-1484 GCA_965659945.1 Sedimenticolaceae bacterium
GCTGAGTGATCATCGCGGTAAATGGGTGGTGATCAATTTCTGGGCCTCATGGTGTTCTCCTTGTGTGAAAGAACTACCTGACTTTGACAGCCTTGCTCAAGAGAAACCCGAGGTGCAGTTCATTGGGGTGAACTTTGAAGAAACCACCGCTGAAGACACACGGTCATTTCTTGCCACGCTGAAGGTTTCAGCATTCCCACATGTGAAATATAACGGCGACGGCATCCCACTGGATTTCTTCATCGACCGTGAAGGCAATCAGCTCTCACTCAAAGGCTTGCCCAGCACCTTTTTTGTTGATCCCAAAGGTGAAATGCGCAAATTGCATCTGGGCCCTATTGAGAAAGCAGAGCTTGCTCAGACCATTGATCAATTGATGGCATCTGACTAAATGTGAGTTATCTAAATTAAAGAATATAAGCGGATTCTTTATTAGCAAATAGGCTTATTGAATTTTTCTATTAGTGGTCAAGATAGATTCAAAAACACAACATATTGTGTTTTGAGTTTTACACCACACTAGACAACCTAAGCCATTGAAAGTGAGGATTTTTTCCCAGTTACACCCAAATTATTCACAGTTACTCAACAGTTTTCCACAGCTTTTACACACAATATGTTGTGGTTGACTAGCCCCCAAAAACATATATATTGCGATTCATTCAAAGGGGGACCCGTTCAAGGCTGAACGACACGCATTCTGTGCACGACTCGCACCAGTTCCTCAAAAACTACAAAAAACACTGCTAAGTACCAATTTTTGGAGGAATACATGACTGTGGAAACATCAACCGCAGATCAGGTCACCAACCCTGAAGATTTTGCTGTCCCACCAACCGAAGAGCCCATTGCTGCAGCAAAACGTGCCGATTTCGGCCCATCAGTTAATTTCGGAATTATTCGTCGTAACGGAAAAGTCACCAACTTCGATGCCAATAAAATCGCTGTCGCGATGACCAAGGCGTTCCTAGCAGTTGAAGGTGGCAAAGCTGCTGCGTCATCGCGTATTCACGACACCGTTCGCGAACTGACCAAGAGCGTTGTCGACACCATTAGTCGCCGCATTCCAGAGGGCGGCCAGGTTCACATTGAAGACGTACAAGACCAAGTTGAATTGGCTCTAATGCGTGGTGGTGAGCACAAAATTGCTCGTGCTTACGTACTTTATCGCGAAGAACAAAAACGTAAGCGCCAAGAAGAAGTTACTGAGGTGACAGAAGAGCACCTAGTGAATGTGACCGCAATCGACGGTAGCACCAAGCCAATGGATGTGAATCGTTTACGCGCACTGATTTCAGAGGCCTGTGACGGTCTTGAAGGCGTTACCGAACAATCGATCTTTGATGATACCTGTCGCAACCTTTTCGACGGCATCAAAGAAAAAGACGTAGCTAACACTTTGGTTATGAGCTCTCGCACCTTGATCGAGAAAGAGCCTAACTATTCTTACGCTGCAGCTCGCTTGCTAATGGACTCACTGCGCT
>CBFHYJ010000105.1:0-1444 GCA_965659945.1 Sedimenticolaceae bacterium
TATCTCAAAGAGAAAGGCGCGCCTATAGTCATCAAGGCTGACGGCTTAGCTGCAGGCAAAGGCGTAATCGTAGCGATGGATCTACAAACAGCCGAAGATGCCGTGCGTGACATGCTAGCGGGCAACGCGTTTGGTGAAGCCGGTAGCCGCGTGGTGATCGAAGAATTCCTTGAAGGCGAAGAAGCCAGCTTCATCGTGATGGTTGATGGAAAAAATGTATTACCCATGGCAACCAGCCAAGACCATAAACGTGTTGGCGATGGCGACACGGGTCTTAATACTGGCGGTATGGGTGCTTACTCACCGGCACCTGTGGTTACCCCAGCGGTCGATCAGCGCGTGATGGATGAAGTGATCATGCCAACGGTCAATGGCATGGCAGAGGAAGGTAACCCTTACACTGGCTTTTTATACGCGGGCTTGATGATCACCTCTGACGGTACGCCAAAGGTAATTGAATACAACTGCCGCTTCGGTGATCCAGAAACTCAACCGATCATGATGCGTTTACAGTCTGATCTTGTTGCACATTGTCTCGCTGCACTCGAAAGCAAGCTCGATGACCAACGCACACAATGGGATCCACGTCCTGCGGTTGGCGTTGTCCTTGCTGCAGGCGGCTATCCTGGCGATTACGCTAAGGGCGCTGTCATCTCGGGCTTAGATAACGAAATTGAGCACAGCAAGGTATTTCATGCTGGCACTCAAATGGACGGCGACAATGTCGTGACCTCAGGCGGTCGCGTACTCTGTGCAACCGCATTAGGTAGTAGCGTGAAGGCAGCACAAGCACTGGCTTATCAACGTGCTGACACCATCAGCTGGGATGGCATGTTCTGCCGTCGTGATATTGCTTATCGAGCGATTGAACGCGAAGACGCTTAAAGCACATGCCGATCTCACGTTGTAACTCGGTCGGCTTCCAACTGTTGTTTGCCATAGCGATGCTCATCGCGAGCGTCGCTATGCTTTCACCCACAACACCTAAAGTTGATATTGAGTTTGATTACCTCGACAAACTCGTTCATCTCGGCACCTTTGCCGTTCTTGCTTTCTTGCTCGATAGTGGTTGGTCTGAATCGCCCTACTCCTTTAAAAAATGGGGCTCACTGCTTATCTATGGTTTAGCGGTTGAGATTGCTCAACACCACATTCCCAATCGTGGTTTTGAATGGATGGATTGGGCCGCTGATGGTGCTGGCCTAGTTTTCTATGGGTTTTTCATTCTGCCGCTTCTGCGTAGACTGAATTTCCGTTAAATCCTTTGGGGAACAACATGTTCTTCACGCACAAAAAACTCGAACTCCCTACCGCAGACGAAGCCTTACCCGGCCGTGACATCGCTATGCCAGTTGCCGCTGCGCATACAGTGACCGGCAACTCACTTACATCCCCATTACCTGATGGCTATCAGCAAGCACTCTTTGGCCTTGGCTGTTTTTGG
>CBFHYJ010000106.1:0-1350 GCA_965659945.1 Sedimenticolaceae bacterium
AGAATAAGCGCCGCACCAATCACCACACCGGGCAAACCTGAAGCCAATATGAACAAAACAAAACGACGTTCTAGCGCACCCTCTTTAAGGTGACGCAATGTCGCACCAACACCTAAAGCTACTGTGGCCACTTTATGCGTTGCTAGCGCGGTACCAAAGGTAAGTCCTAGGAACAATAAGATAGGTAGCTGCAACAAACCCGCACCGCCCCCAGCAAGCGCCGAGAAGGTATTGGCGATTAACGAAGCAATAAAAAGAAATAGATGCTCAAGCACGAGCGGATTATGCAAACACTGCTGCTTGCAGCATTTTCCAATCGTCTTCCCAAGAATCGATGGTTAGCGTTTTAAACCCTGAGCGCTGGAAGAGATGAAGGCGACCATCAACATACGCAGCCAATAAGCTTGCGGCAGCTTCGGCATTCACACGCAATTCACAATCGTTGCGCATCGCCGCTTCGCGCAAGATCTGACGCAATTGAAGCTCTAAACGTTCAAAAAATTGAGCGACACGCTCCAGCAGGCGCTCACGCTCCCCTACTAAGACATCACCAAGCAATACACGAGTGATACCCGCATTGTTATCTGCGAAAGCTAAAACTAGGTAGAGCACCTTGGCACAACGTGAGACCGTATTTTTTTCATCTTCAAGAATACGATTCACACGCGCAAAGACTTCTTCTTCTGCAAAGACGATTAAGCCTTCAAACATACGCGCCTTACTTGCAAAGTGACGATACAGCGCTGCTTCAGATACACCTACCGCTCGCGCCAAACCTGCCGTGGTGATGCGATCACCCGGATTCGTCTCTAATTCTTTCGCAAGCGTTTCGAGAATCAAGTTTTTGCGGGAAGGACGTGGCATAACTTAGTGAATCAGCGTACCGATACCTGCATCCGTAAACAGCTCAACCATTACCGCATGTGGCACACGACCATCGATAATGTGCGCGGACTTAACACCGCCTTTAACCGAATCCAGTGCACAGGCAATCTTCGGCAACATGCCGCCATGAATGGTGCCATCAGCAATCAAAGCATCAACATCCGTAGTTGTTAGACCGGTTAACAACTTGCCTTCTTTGTCGAGCAAGCCTTGGATGTTGGTTAACAGAATTAACTTCTCTGCTTTCAACACCTCAGCCACCTTACCGGCAACCAAGTCAGCGTTGATATTGTAAGAATGACCATCAGCACCCACGCCAATCGGCGCAATCACAGGAATGAAGTCGCCTTGCACCAACATATCCACCACAGAAGCATCAATACTCTGTACCTCACCAACGTGACCGATATCGATAATCTCTGAAGGTGTGTTTTCTGCTTCGGCTGATTTCAATGTCAGCTTCTT
>CBFHYJ010000107.1:0-1142 GCA_965659945.1 Sedimenticolaceae bacterium
CCTCACCCTCTTTAACAAGGTTGATGGCAACACGCATGGAAGAGTCTTTTTTGCCTCGAAGCGCTTTAGATGGTAATTCATCCATCTCCACCACTTCGCTTGCTTGGTGTAGTGAAATACCTTCAGGCGCTTTGCCGCCAGGTAGATGTTGGCGGATCACCTCTTCCTTACCGACAAGAATCAAACGGCAAGAGGGATTTTTAGCGTGATAGGCAAGTGCGGCAGGGACAACAACGGGTGCGCCGTGGTCGCCGCCCATAGCATCCAGTGCAATTGTTATTGTTTTTGTCACTGCAGATAGCAAGAAGCCGGGGGGGTGCAGTTATCCACACACCACTCCGGCATCTGAGTCGTATTACTTAGAAACGACTTTACGGCCGCGGTAAAAACCGTCAGCGCTTACGTTGTGACGCAAGTGAGTTTCACCAGAAGTTGGATCAACTGACAAAGTTTCTGACTTCAAACCGTCATGCGAACGACGCATGCCACGCTTAGAAGGAGTTTTACGGTTCTTTTGAACTGCCATTGTACTGTCCTCAAAGACTGCTTAATTTACATCCGATCCTTTGCCTCTCATTTGGGCAAGAACCGCGAACGGGTTGTCGGATGCTTCAGGTGCCTCAGTTTCCTCTTCTACCTCTTCTTGGTAGTCAGTTAACTGAACGGCACATTGATCCGGTTCATGTCGCGCGGCTGATGGCACTGCCAATATCAGCTCATCTTCAATCAGGTCACGAAGCACAATCGTGTCTTCTTCAACTAACAAAGGATCGTATTCCTCAGGTAGCTGTTCAGCCTGTTGAAACCCGGTTACCACGGCAAGTTGCCAATCTGAGTTGATAGGCAAAGGCATGGCGCCAAGGCATCGCTGACAAACAATCTGCAATTCCCCTTCCACATGACCTTCGATCACTCGGCGGCGATCAGCATCACGGGTAAAGAGAAGCGAATAACGCATTTCACCCTCAGTTGAGGCTAAAAAGGCACCTAATCGCTGCAAATCGTGCAGTTTTACAACCCCTTCAAACTGCCTATCTGACTCACATAGTCGAATCGGATCAGCACGTTCTGGAAGCTGCGACAACATAAGCGCGCAATTCTATGAAAACACTAGAGAAATAGCAATATTTATAAGTGCTAAT
>CBFHYJ010000108.1:0-1135 GCA_965659945.1 Sedimenticolaceae bacterium
ATCCAAGTGACTACCGGTTCTAAAAAGGCTTCACGAGTAAACAAGCCGGAAGCAGGCCACTATGCAAAAGCTAACGCTGAAGCAGGTCGTGGTTTGTGGGAATTCCGTCTGGATGATCACGAAGGTGATGCGCCAGAATTGGGTGGCACTGTTGATGTAAACATCTTTGAAGCAGGTCAGAAAGTTGACGTGCGTGGTGTGAGCAAAGGTAAAGGTTTCCAAGGTGGTATTAAGCGTCACAACTTCCGTGGCCAAGACAATACTCACGGCAACTCACTGTCTCACCGTGCGCCTGGTTCAATCGGTCAGTGTCAAACACCTGGTCGTGTATTCAAAGGTAAGAAGATGGCTGGTCATATGGGTGCGCGTAACACCTGTACCCAGAACATCGAAGTAGTTCGTGTGGATGCTGAGCGCAATCTGTTGTTGGTTAAGGGTGCTGTTCCTGGTGCTTGCGGCGGCGATGTGATCGTAACTCCAGCGATCAAGATGAAGAACAAGGGGTAAGCCATGGATCTGAATGTACAAGGTGGAGCTTCCGTCTCAGTATCAGATGCGGTTTTCGGTGTTGATTTTAAAGAAGCACTGATTCACCAAGTGGTAACCGCATTTATGAACGCTGGTCGTTCAGGTACTAAAGCACAGAAGACTCGTTCTGAAGTTGCTGGTACGACCAAAAAGTCTAAGCGTCAGAAGGGTGGCGGTGCTCGTCACGGTGCACTGACTGCACCAATCTTCATTGGCGGTGGTGTGACCTTCGCGGCGAAGCCACGTAGCTACGCACAGAAAGTAAACCGCAAGATGTACCAAGGTGCATTGCGTTCGATTCTTTCTGAGTTAGTGCGTCAAGACCGTTTGGTTGTTGTAAACGATATGTCTATCTCTGAGCCTAAGACCAAAGATTTGGTTGCTAAGTTGGCTGAGTTAGACGTTGCCGAAGCTTTGATCGTTACTGAAGCGATGGATGAGAACTTGCTATTGGCGGCACGCAATCTTTACAAGATTGGCACTTGCACCGTAGCTGAAGTTGATCCTGTTTCTTTGATCGGTTTCGACAAAGTCATCATCACTGCTGGCGCATTGAAGATGCTTGAGGAGAAATTGGCATGAATAAAGAACGTTTATTAAAAGTTCT
>CBFHYJ010000109.1:0-1047 GCA_965659945.1 Sedimenticolaceae bacterium
TAGGTGCTCAGTTGTCAGATCGCGCAGCTAAGGTTGTTGATGCGGCCCGTAAGGGAGCGTCTGCTTAATCTTAAGCGGCATGCTCGTCGGCTTGATTGCGTAGCGAGTCGATAATGAGCACAGAAACGCATATTACCGAGGGTGATGAGAACGATCTTGTCACCCTCGGTTACGTTACTGGAGCGCATGGTTTACAAGGCTGGGTGAAAGTTCATTCAGATACCATGCCTCGAGAAAACATCACGACATACAGTGCGCTGTTGCTACAACAGAATGGTGAATGGACGCGATGGAAATTGAGTTCGGGACGACGTCAAGGTAAGGCTGTTGTCATCAAACTCAAAGGTTGTAATGACCGAGATCAAGCCGAAGCGCTAGCGGGTGCCAGCATTGCCATCCAGCGAGAGCAGCTTCCAGAGCTTGAAGACGCAGAGTTCTACTGGGCAGATCTGATTGGTCTGGCAGTCCAAACCCAAGAGGGTTTAGAGCTTGGCCATGTCGATCATCTGTTTGAAACAGGTTCCAACGATGTGGTGGTGGTGAAAGGTGATCGCGAACGGTTGATCCCTTTTGTTATGGATCAGGTGATCCAATCGGTCGATCTCGAAAGCCGCTTAATGGTGGTGGACTGGGATCCAGAGTTTTAGGAAAGAGATGATGCGATTTGATGTCATCACGCTTTTTCCAGAGATGTTTGATGCGATTCGCTCAGGGATAACCGGGCGAGCAATCGACAAAGGACTAGCCGAGCTGGTACTTTGGAATCCTCGAGACTACACCGAGGGTGTGCATCAAACCGTTGATGATCGTCCCTATGGCGGTGGCCCTGGGATGGTGATGAAGGTGGAACCTTTGCTTGCCGCGATTCAAGCCGCGAAAGCTCAAAGCCCAACTTCAAAAGTGATTTACCTGTCACCGCAGGGTCAGCGCTTTGTTCAAGCGACGGCAACAGCGGCGACACAAACGGGCGGCATCATCTTGATTGCTGGACGTTATGAAGGCATCGATGAACGAGTGATTCACTCTTTTGTTGATGAAGAATGGTCA